>JAADHX010000140.1:0-1166 GCA_013151655.1 Actinomycetota bacterium | reverse complement strand
GCCAGGAACCGGTTCGCCGAACGAATCGGTGACGGTTCCACTGATCGAAGAGCCGCGATTCAAGATCACATCTATGCCGCTGGTCTCAGTGTTGAGAGCGACGTCGATGTCTACACGGCTGGCCGTGACGAAGGCGAACTCCTCGTCGCTGAACTCAAGACTTAGGGTCGTCGGCTCGAGCCCGACTAACAGGTATCGGCCATCGGCATCTGTGGTTGTCGACGCGCTGTGGCGCGCGACTACAGAAATCCCGACAAGTGGCGTTCCCTCAGCATCGGTGACTAACCCCGAGACCGATCCGTACGCGGCTAGCTCGGCGTCTACGCCGGTCGTTTCTCGACCCTCGGTTACCCGAACCGAAGTTGCGTTCAACGCGTCGGTGTTGTCGTAGTACTCAGAAACCCAGCCGAGATATTGGTTGCCGAAATCCAGGACATACGAACCGTTCGCCAGGCCGTCCAGCGTGTAGGTGCCGTCGGCACCGGTTGTTGTGCGGGCGACCTCGTTGCGCGACGGAGTCTGGGCGACAACTTCTACACCGATGGCTGGGTGCCCGTTGCTGTTGGTCAGTGTTCCCGAAATCGATCCGGGTGGCCTGAGCATGATGTCGATGTTGTTCGTGACAGTGTCGGCACCAAGTTCAAGAACGGCGGCTTCGGCCAACGTGGCGGCATCGCCCCAATAGTGGTCGCCCGAGTTGGGATCGCCGCGATAGCTGACAACATAACTTTCGGGCTGGAGTCCGAACACTGTCCAACGCCCGAGGACGTCGGTTCTGGCGTGTTCTACGGGGGCTCCGTCGGTCGATTCGATCAGGATGTTCGAGTTGGCAATTCCAGCGCCGTCGGTACCGGTGAGCGTTCCCGAAGCGACGGCCCCCAGCTGAACTACGACGGTCACCGAGTGCTCCGAACCAGGGTCGATCTGGATCCTCTGGGCCGCCTCGAAAGAACCGGCGCCTTCGGACCAAGTCTGTAGATAGCGGCCGAATCGGTCCGACACACTGAGGGTTACGGTGTCCGGTTGCCGAAGAAAGAACGTCCACAGGCCGTTGGCATCGGTTTGCCTCTTGGTAGAACCGCAGCAGCCCGAACCTCGCAACGTGACGTCGATGTTCGCGATCGGCCTACCGGCCGTGTCGACCACGTGCACGTCGATCCGCCCTT
>JAADHX010000496.1 GCA_013151655.1 Actinomycetota bacterium | reverse complement strand
ATTCAAGGTCGTTCCAACAACAATCACCGACGCCAGAACAATCAGTGCCCAAACGAGCCGCCCTCGTTTGGGTGTCTCCTCGGCGTCTATCGACTCTTCGGTCGAGAGTTGGTCGCTCGTAGTTGATTCGGTGTCGTCTGTCACGAGAGCGACACTACTGACTAGCCACGCTCCCTACCGAAGAGCGACGGACAACTAGATACCGAGAAGTTTGGCCTTTGCCGCGGTGAACTCGGATTCTGTGAGTATCCCGGCAGATTTTAGATCGGCAAGCTTCTTGAGTTCAGACATCATTTCGTCGTCAATTCCTCCGGCAGCTGGCGCCGGAGCCGCAGGAGCCTGATCGGCCTTCATTTGGTCCATCTGGGACTGCATGTCGGCCAGCTGCTGCTGAGATTCAACGGCGGCTTGGTTGACTGCCTGCTGTGATCGGCCGATGCCTGGTTCTTCTTAGCCTTCCGACCGCTCACTCCACCGACTACCGCGGTTGCTGTTCCGGCGACTACAGCCGTGCGGGCCATAGTTCCGACTAATCCTGGGCGTCCTCGACGTCGCATCATGTCAACATTCTCCTAGCAAATTTGTTGTGGGTGTGGTCAGGCCTCGAGCTCGGCGAGCTCGGCCAGTAGTTCTTCAACGACCAGGCCTGGTACCCGGAAGTTGTTCAGCAAGACGCCGTTCGAGGCAATTATGTTGTCACGCAATGGCTTGAACCACGTGTGTTCGAATACCAGGATCGCCGCCGCGCTGTTCGGTTCGAGCTGATCGGCGAGTTCGAACACATCTTCGTCGGAGATCAGTGACTCGACCTGGTTCATAAGGTTGGCGAGCTTGGTCGCATCGGCGTTGGACCCAAGCTCTTCGAACTCGGTGAACGATACCTCGCCGTCGGCTTCCTTTTGAAGGAGTAGACCGTCGACCAGACTGATCGTGTCGTTCTCGATCAACCGCTCGAGTTCGGGGAGAATCTCGCCGTTGAACTGGTTTCCGGGGAAACCGACAACGAGGACTTCGATAGGACCAAGGGCCATGTGACACCTCCGTAAGGAGTCAATCAGAGTTGCGAATGTAGGATCTTGCGGCGCGTAGCGTAGTGGAAATTCTCGCGATCGGTTGATATTGAACCTTTCAAGCGACATGATGTCTCCTGCTCGCCGCTCACAGATCGGCGACATTGACAGAAAGGTCACAAATTGCTACTTGCAGCACAGGATTCAGGATTCGGTACCGGTGAGGTGCTTTGGTCGTTCCTATGGTTCTTCCTCTTCTTCATATGGATCATGCTCATCTTCTCGCTCTTCGGCGACATCATGCGCAGCCACGACCTCTCCGGGTGGGGCAAAGCCCTCTGGTCGATCGGCATCATCTTCTTCCCGTTCATTGGCATCTTCGCCTACCTGATCGTCCGAGGCGGTGACATGGCTGAGCGTCAGATGGAGTCTGCGAAAGCCGCCCAGAAGGCCCAGCAGGAGTACATCCGCGACGCCGCCGGCACCGGCGACAACGACGCCGACCAACTCTCAAAGCTGGCCGACCTCCATGCAGCAGGCAAGCTCGACGACGCCGAGTACGCCTCATCCAAAGCCAAGGTCATCGGTTCCTGACAACTTGAGACGTTGGGGTCAGCCCCAATGTCTCAAGTAATTGAGACGGTGAGGTCTGACCTCACCGTCTCATTGTCGTTTTCGTCCACCTCATTGTCGTTTTCGTCCACTGCATCTCCGTAGAGCAACGTCTGCGCGACGGCTGAGAGCGGCACGATCAGGGCGTACACAAGTGTGACTAGACCTGAGAAAGCCCACAGCGGTATTCCAGTTACGATCAGCAGCAGCAGCAACCCGACGATCATCCCCGACAGTGCGATGAGCACGTTGAACAGCGTGATCATCACCGCCGTGTGCCACCAGCGTCCGCGTACGAGTTCGGTGCTGCGCTCTAGTCCCTCTCGCCCGCCAAGGTCCTCGAGAATCACGGCCTGTGGCATGAACTGGTATCGGATCAATTGCCGAATGCCCCACGGGATCCCGACAATACTCAACACCAGAGTCGCGACGATCGCGATTGACCGTGCGAAACCGGCGGCCAAGGCGGGCGCCTTCGCCCACGCGAGCCTCACCGCGTCACGTGGCGCCACTGGCTCGCCGTTTGCCGATCCTTCGTAGTACGCGGCAACCATCGCGTTCACGGCAACGTAAGAGACGAGGTTTGCGACGCCGCCGGCGAGCACAACGAAGAGAATTCCGGTCTCGACGCCGTTTCCAGCTAGAGCGACGAGTTGGCTGACCACCGGAAGTTGCAGAATTACTCCGACCACTGCCCCGACCACAACGGCCGTTGGGAGATATACAAGTCCGAACGCAACAAGCGCCCGAGCATTGTGACGGTATGAGCTACCAGCGGCTCGAATGATCTGTCCCGCACGTCGACGCATGACCAGAGGCTTGGCGGCAACCCGGTCCCATACGGTTCGACGCACTAACCATCGCGCAATCAAGAGGGCCAGAGCGAACGTCACCAACATCCGCAGTGGCGACGTTTTCAGTGTGATCAGCGAGCCGGAGCCCCACTCGACGACCTTGCAGAATGTATTGACGATTACGTCGCCCTGGCTGTCGCCCGCCGGAACCACAGCGGCGTCGGAACGCAGATCGTCGTGCCAATCGATCGGGTTTGCCCAGCGCTCCTTGTCTGCCGGTCCCGTTGGCCCATTGAAGGCCCCCGATTGCCGCTCGCCCCAGCGGCCGCCAAACGTCAGCCAGGCAAGCGGATCGTCGGCATCCTGCACGGTTGTTGGCAACAGCTGAATGTCGGCCGGCACACGATCGGACGGGCCATCGGTGGTGTCGCACCCGAATCCCTCACTTCCGCTTCGGCCGAGATAGAGCGCCGACCCGAAATAGCTTGCGTGCGACCCGGCGGAGGGATAAACGACAGGTCGGTCCCCATCGCGTTCAAGTTTTGACGCATCCCAGTTGGCCTTCTCGCCTCCCTCGTGCTGCGCGTAACCAACGCTGACCGGCTCACCGGCCAACGCCTCCTCGACCGAACCCGTGTCGAAGAGCAACTGGATTCCCTCCCAGTCGCCCTCGTGCTTGTTGTTCCAGTCGTTGAAGTACCAGAAAAACCAGTACTGAAGCACGAGTTGATCGGGGCGGTCATCCTGACGTGCGACGTGCGCATACGCAAGAGCGCGACGATCGCCGGGCTGCGTATCGGTATACCGGTCGAAGTCGGTCTCGTAGATACACCCAGGGGCAAAGGCCCCGCCCGGGTAGTCGAGATAGAACCCCTCGCTCAGCCCAAACAGATCTGAAGCTGTTGGAGCGACCTTGATCACGGGGTCTCCGTTGCCCACCTGGCGCAGCACAACATCCGGATTGTCGAGCACGATGTCGACTGACGAAGGCGACCACTGTTCACCGGTGTTGTCACACGGCGCCGCTTGCGCCTTGAGCATCACAATCGGCGCGTACTTCTCCGCCAACTGCTGCTCGAGAGAGTCGTCGGACTCTTGGGCCAGTGCAGGTGACGACGCGATCATCGATTGGGCGGCAAAAGTTCCGAGCAGCAAGATCAGAACCACTCTTGTGGCCATTTGCCCCGCGATCCTCACCTGTTAACTCCCCACTAGAACTGTCGGCGGATGCGAGACATCACTGATCGCGCCCACTCGCGAACGTACCACTCGGCTGCGGCCATGGAGACGATCAGCGTCGTGCGAAGACGTTCTGTAAGAGTGTCCTCCATGAACGATCTCGTTGTCGGCATCATCGCGCTCGTGATGGGTGCAGTGTTCTGTTTTCGGGGGTATCTCGCGATGCGCATCGTGATCCCTCTGTGGGGGGCGTTCGCTGGCTTCATGTTTGGTGCTGGGATCGTGGCCGGCGACGCCGGATTCCTGGCAACCGCCCTCGGCTGGATCGTTGGGCTTGGCGTCGCCGTCGTATTCGGCCTGATCGCCTACCTCTACTATGAGGTCTCGGTGATCATCGGGATGCTCGCGATCGGCTTCGTACTGGGCACAAGCGTAATGGTCGCCCTCGGCATCACATGGTCGTGGCTGATCATCACAGGTGGCGTCGTGTTGGGTCTCGCTCTGGCCTCTGTGGGCATCGTCGGAAATCTCCCCATGCTGTTGCTCACCGTGCTCACCGCGTTGGCAGGCGCGAGCACAA
>JAADHX010000347.1 GCA_013151655.1 Actinomycetota bacterium | reverse complement strand
TGCCAAAACCGAGTGCAATCATGGTTCACGTCGGCGAGAACCCGGGGTTTTATTGGGAGCATGGCTGGGTCACCATTCAAGAAGCAATATGGGGGTTCATACTTGCGTTCTTGGTTGCGGTCGTGGTGGCGACGGCTATGGCGCACTCGCGATTCATCGAACGGGCCACGATGCCGGTGATTGTGGTCATCCAGTCGATGCCAGTCCTTGTTTTGGTGCCTGTGTTCGTCCTGTGGTTTGGCTTCTCAACTTGGCCGAAGATCCTCACTGCTGCCCTATTCGCCTGGATCCCATTCGTGGCCAACGCTCTCACCGGCTTCCGCTCCATCGATGAGGAGAGCCATGAGCTGCTGCGTTCGGTTCATGCCAGCAAGTGGGAGATCTATTGGCGTTTGCGCGTTCCTCATTCGCTACCGTACCTGTTTTCGGCCGCCCGAATCTGCGTCAGCCTTGCCCTCGTCGGCGCAGTTGTCGGCGAGTTCTTTAACTCGACTCAGGGTCTTGGCAATACGGCCCGCGTTGCCCAGTCGAGGGTCTTGATTGATCAACTGTGGGGAAGCATCTTCGTGCTGGCTCTAATCGGCATCACCTTCGTCCTGGCGGTCATTGCCGCCGAACGCCGAGTCCTTCGTTGGCATTCATCGCAGGATTCGCTGTAGAGCCAACCATGGTTGGAGCCGGGCCTCTACCTCACCAGCCCAGAGCCGCCGGCGCACCTTCGGGCACCGCCGGGTTCCGAGGCGACACTGGGCTGACCGGCCGGTACCCCTCACCCAACCGAGGCCGGCTATCTCCCTCGCCTTTGTTCGGCCACATGGCCATGGCCCTTTCGGTCTGAGCCGCGATGGTTAGCGATGGATTCACCCCTAGGTTTCCAGAGATCGCCGAACCATCGGCGACGTGGAGGCCCGGGCAACCGAACACGCGCTGGTAGCCATCGATGACACCATCGGCCGCTGTTGCTCCGATAACGCATCCTCCCAAGATGTGGGCCGTGACCGGCACATTCAACAACGCCTCGTTAACGGTTCCGAACGCTTCTCCGCCCATGTAGTCCGCAGCGTGAACCGCCGCAGTCTCGGCTTCTGGAATAAAGCTCGGGTTCGGCTCGGCGTCGCCCTTTGCTGACTTCAGCTTCACGCCATCGCCCCGGCGCCTCCACCTGAGGTTGATGCTGTTGTCTCTGCTCTGCATCACCAACAAGATGACCGACCGTTCCGACCATCGTCGTACTGACAGGCTCCGCAGGAACCGAACCGGGTGCCGAAACACCTGGCCCGCGAAGCGCATCTGGCGAGGAACCCTCCCGGCTCCAGGCACCATGATGGTTCCCAGCAGAGCCATCGCGTTCGAACCCTTGGGGTACCGCACACCTTCGATATGGGTGTGGTCGTTGGGGTAAATCGACGAACTGATCGCGATTCCTTGCGAATAGTCAGTGCCAGATCGCGAGGGAGCAACCGCTCCGGGAATCGACTCGGAGTTCGTGCGCACGATGTCGCCAAGACGATCCGACATGTGTGGAAGTCGGTGGTTCTCCTTGAGGGCGGCTAACAGCTTCACGGTGCCAAGAACTCCAGCGGAGAAAACAACGTGACTAGCCGTTAGCCGAAGAGGCGAGCGATCGCGCCGAAGCCCTGGTGTGGTCGCGACTATCGCGTGTCTGGCCTCGCCGTTTGGCAGTTCTGTGGTTTCGAGATCTACAACCTGGCGTTGAGCGAACACCTTGGCTCCGGCGGCCTCGGCCAAATATAGGTAGTTCCGGTCGAGGGTGTTCTTGGCGTCGTGGCGGCAACCGATCATGCAACTTTGATGCAGCCAGCCCTTTCGGGCCCCGCCCCGCCAAAGTAGGGGTCAGCGGCCACAACCCCAGGCTCACCAAAGAACACACCAACTTCGGCGGGCCGGTAGGTCTCGGCAACCCCCATGCGCCGCCCGATCTCTCGAATGACATCGTCGTTGGGCGAGTCGTCGGGAGCTGTTGTCACACCAAGCATAAGTTTTGCCTGGGCATAATAGGGCTGAAGCTCCGAACGCCAATCGGTGAGTTCAGCCCATTGACGATCGTTGTAGAACGCATCGAGAGGTTCATACAGGGTATTGGCGTAGACAAGCGACCCGCCGCCAACGCCGGCCCCAGAGAGCACAAGGACGTCGCTCAGAAGGTTCAGCCTCTGGATCCCGCGAAAACCCAGCCGCGGCGCATACAAGAAACGTCTGGCGTTCCAGTTGGTTTTGGGAAAGTCGTCGGGTCCAAACCGGTCGCCGGCCTCGACAACGGCAACTCGATAACCCTTCTCGGTTAGGCGTAGAGCGCTAACGCTGCCACCAAAGCCACTTCCTACGACGATGACGTCGAAGTCGAGCGGGTCGCTCAACTGCGGCCGCCCGCCGTCACCCATAACTCGCGAGGACCGCGAAACTCAAAACCATATACCTCAACTTTATGGTTAGAGTCGAGCCTCAAGTTCGGAAGCTTGGCGAATAGGCGTTCAGCGCCGACCTTTACCTCTTGTCTGCCTAACCACTCCCCCAGACACCGATGGGCCCCGAGGGCGAAAGCAGCGTGTGGGCCTTGTTTGCGGTGTAGATCGATCTCGGTGGGAGCTAGCCAGTGGTCCTCATCGAGGTTTGCCGACCGAAGTACTGCTGCGACTAAATCACCGGCCCTTATCTGCGTACCGGCCAACTGAACATCGGCCGTTGCCTGCCTGGTGGCTGTGCCAACCGGGCTGAACAGCCGAAACACCTCTTCTACCAGGCGCCGCATCAGCCTGGGGTCGGCCTCGATTTCGGCCCGCAAATCGGGGCGGGTCAACAGGACCCAAACCACTAACCCGATGCCATCGCGTGGTTCGTTGATACCGCCCGAGATCATCAGACGAACGTTGTTGATTACCTCTTCGGCACTAGCGCCGTGGCGCACGAACCATGAAATCGCCGAATCGTCGTCGGTACCCTGGGCTAGCCGCTCCGCCAGCGCCTTGCCGAGGTCGTGTTTGGTTCGTTCGCCCACTGCCGCGAGCTCGGGATCGTTCTCGAAGTTTGCCAGGTCGGTACACAAACCTTCGCACCACTTCCACATCCGATCGAACCCAAATTCGTCGAGTCCGAGCACCAGAGCGAGAGACTGAGCCGACAGAGGCTGAGCGTATTGGGTCATGAGGTCGAACTTCCCGGTCGGAAATCCGTCGATAAGCGAGTCGGCCAACCCTGGTAACTCAGCGCTGACGAACTCTCCGCTTCTCCCGCCGGCACGAAACGGAGGCAACATGATCTCGCGAATACGAGTTAGTTCGGGTGGGTCGCTAGTGAGCATGTTCTGGCCGAGCGTGCGCGCCAGAAACGACGGTTCGGTTGCGGCCGTAAAGAGTTCGGGGTGAGCCTCGACGTATTCGACATCGTCCCAGCGAGTGACCAGCCACATGTCGAGTGCGGGTGCCCAGCACACTGGAGCTTCTGCTCGCAATCTAGCTAGGAGCGGGTCTGGGTCGGCCTCAAGCGCCTCCATCGTGAGCAGTTCGCCAAGTGGAATCATGGCTGCTGGTCTGCCGTCTCCTGGGCCTCGAGAGCCGTCTTCATCCTTGCCAGGGTGGTTTCGAGCGCGCCCACCATCGACTTCGACCGTCGACCGAGGGTCTCGTAGAAGAATTTCGCCTTGCCAACGTACGGCGGGTAACTGAACGACTCGGTCACCAGCGTTGCGTTGTCGTGGTCCTCAAACTCGTAGCGCCAGGTCGAGTGGTTCGCTGAGACGAACTCAAAGACCCTCACCTCACCCTGGCCGACAGGGCCAGGCTCATACGCCGTAACCTCCGAAGTGGTCGTCCACTTCTTCACAGTGATCGGACCAAGCTCGTTTAGTTTGAGCGGACCGAGACTCTTCAGACGGAGCGGACCAAGCTTGGCCACGTTGTCGCCCTCGAACTTGGCTCCGACAGCAGGCCCGGTGGCAGGAGCGACCCACCGCCCGGCGACACACTCTGGGCTCCAATCGCCCATTCGCGTGATGTCGGATACCGCGGCGAACACATCAGCTGGAGCACGCTTGATGACGATCGAAGCCGATCCTCGAACGATGTCAGAAGTCGAGTCAGTTGCCATCGGGCAGGTCTATCAACCAAGCCGGCGTACGTAAAGGTTCTTGGTGGCTATTTGTAGCTGCTGGGGCGAAGAGCCTGGGTCTTGCGAACGCTCTCGATGAAGTCGGGAGCGTGGCGGCCGATCGACTGCCGCTTGGCCTCAGCCCCTGCCGGAATGAGGTGTGAGATCACGCCGCCGCTCGTGAAGGCATGCAAACTGAACGTCGGGCCCTCGGCCGATTCCGCCGGATCGTGGTTCGGATCGAGATCACCCACCACTGATACATACGTGGAGGGGCATACCCAAAGTGAACAGCTCCCCCAGTTTGTCTGAATGAGCCTGTGGATGTGGCCAGATAGAACCTTCTCGACGTTTGCGTGACCCCTAACCACACCTTCGAACACCTCGATTCCGACCAGACCCACACAATCCATCCACCAAATCCCAGTCTCAAACGGCGGATGGTGGATCGCTATCACCACCCGGCGGTTACTGTGCGAGCTGAGTTCGGAGTCGAGCCATTCTGCGTCGTCTTGGTCCAACCCCCCGTTGCTCGTGTCGACCAGAACAAGCCGAACTGGCCCGGCGTCGATGGCTCGGTGGCCTGCGATCTCGCTTATCGCCCCGTCGTGGTTGCCAGGGATGACTTCCCACGGCGCGTTCAGCTTGGCCAGGCGGTGCTTCAGTTCTGACCATTGATCGGACGAGCCGTCGTGGGTGAGGTCTCCGGTAAGCAGGACTAGATCGGGTTGAAGCCCCATCGAGTTGATTTCAGACACGGCCAACGAGAGGCGTTCACCACTTCCCGAGATTGGTCCACCAACATGGGTATCCGATATTTGCGCCATCAAGTAAGCCACCGCGCCATAATGCCATGAGATGTCGGAACCAAACATGCCAGGTGACGCCCAGAAGTCGTTGCGTCGGTTTTCCGGCAAGGGCCTCTCGCTCAAGTCGGTAGCTCTGACCTTCGCGATCATCGTGGCGGTCTTAGCCATCGGCGGAATGCTTCTGCGCCGAATCGAACCCGAATTCGAACTCTTGGGTCAAGTTACCGACTCTCGCGTCGAGCAGGTCGACTCGGTGTGCACGTGGTTCATCGATTTCGATCTCCGCAACGCCAGTGATCGGTCGATGAGCCTGCGCGGCGTGGAGTTACAAGGAATCGACGGCTCCGGATTCGGGATTCTAGGCAGCGTCGGCGCAGGTGAAACGGTCGAACGGACCTACCAGTACGTATTGCCAGACTGCGACACCGAACCCGCCACCCTCGGCGCCGACCAACTGAAGGTCAACTTCACGCTGCGCCTTAGCACTGTCGATCGATCCACCACAGTCGAGCTCGGTTAACGGCGATTTAGCGTCTAGGCACCGCGGGCGTCGAGCCAACTCGACACCAGGTTGGCCATGACGTCTCTGGCATCATCTGGCGCCTGCAGGTAGTGATCGCCAGCGATGAACTCGATGGTCTTGTCGGCAG
>JAADHX010000355.1 GCA_013151655.1 Actinomycetota bacterium | reverse complement strand
CTGTGCTTCGATGTGTTGTCCCGCGAAGCCGCACGGGTTCTGAGGTCGGGCGGGCGAATTCTCATCGCCGATTCACCGCTGTACACAGACGCCGACGCGGGCGACGCAATGGTCCGCGAGATGGGCGACTACATCGCCGGGCTCGGAGTTGTTCCTGCTGCTTATGAGGGTCCGGGATATCTAACAGAAGCCGCCATCCGTTCGTCGCCGCTCGACTGGTCTCGATCCGAGGCTGACCCGCAGACGGTCGTTGGCCGATGGCGGGGCCGTCTTACCGCCCGTCGGGCTGGTCGGGAACTGGCTCGGATGCCACTTCTGATGGCGACGATCGGCGGAGCGACATGAAGGTCCTAGTCGGCCACTCGTACTTCCTGCGGTTCGACCCCAAGCTGTATGAGGCAATGCGTCCCTACCCGCCGCTCGGCACCATGCTTGTCGCAGCGCAGTTGCGCGAAGCAGGCCACGACGTCGCGATGTTCGACGCCATGTTGGCCGAATCGGCGCGTGATTGGGTCGATCTGCTGGAAGAGTTCAGGCCAGACGCGGCGGTGATCTTCGAGGACAACTTCAACTACCTGTCGAAGATGTGCCTGTTGAATATGCGCGATGCGGCGTTCGAGATGTTGGGTGCAGCGAGGAACCACGGTTGTCGGGTTGGGGTGTGTGGCTCCGACGCCACCGACAACGTTGGCGCCTTTCTAGAAGCCGGAGCCGAGGTTGTACTCCGCGGCGAAGGCGACGCAACTCTGCTCGAGCTCGTCGAGGCGTGGGAGACCGGTTCAGCGACCGATGAGGTTGCCGGAACTTCGTATCGAAACGCTGCCGGTGTGGTCGTCGATGTGGCCGACAGGGCGAACATGAAAGGCCTCGACGATTTGCCTTTCCCGGCACGCGACCTCGTCGATGGCGACCAGTACCGTGACGCTTGGCTATCGCGTCACGGACGTTACTCGGTCAACCTTGTCACCACTCGTGGTTGCCCATACCACTGCAATTGGTGTGCAAAACCGATCTGGGGTCAGCGATACAACGCCCGGTCTCCCCAGGACGTGGTGGCCGAGATCCTCGCTATCAGGTCAGATCAGCAGCCCGATCACCTCTGGTTTGCCGACGACATAGTTGGGCTGAAACCAGGCTGGATCGCCGAGTTCGCCGATCTGTTGACCGAACACGATGCGATTATCCCTTTCACCGCTCTCAGCCGACCGGATCTTCTCGTCAAAGGCGATACCGCCGAGCAATTTGCCAGGGCGGGAGCCGAGATCGTGTGGGTCGGGGCCGAGTCCGGTTCTCAAGTGGTTCTCGACGCCATGGAGAAGGGAACCACGGTCGATCAAATTGTCGAGGCAGCCGATCGGGTTCACGCTGCGGGTTTCAAGATCGCGTTCTTCATCCAGTTCGGTTACCCGGGTGAGACGTTCGAGCAGATCGAAGAGACTCTCGACTTGATATGGCGGGCTCGCCCCGACGACGTCGGAGTGTCGGTTTCGTATCCGCTTCCGGGTACATCGTTCCACGATCGGGTGGTTGAGCAGCTCGGTGACGTTCGGAACTGGCGGGATTCCGACGACATGGCCATGCTGTTCGAGGGCCCATTTCCCACTGAGTTCTATCGGGAGGTCCACACTAGGCTCCATCTTGAGTATCGGGCTCGACGGATGTGGTGGCGGGTGCGTTCCGGCGATCGTGTCCCGGTCTGCGAGAATTGGCATCGGTACTTAAGGGGTTGTTGCAACTGCCAGCTGCGAAGCGGAGGGTGAGACACCTCGCAGTGGTCTCGGAGAACAGCCTTACTGCCTTGCCGGTCGAACTGTCCCCAGATGCCGCGGCCGTGCCAAGTTCGCAGGCCGTCCCATTTCCGACCAAACGACTGCCGGGCCCGTAGGGCGCGAACTCGCAGGAGTAGTGTGCGCATGAGCGATACCAGGGGTGTCGCGAACTCGCAGGAGTAGTGACCGCATGAGCATCAAGGTAGAACTCGACGATCTGGCCGACGAGGTTTCGAAGCGTCCGTTTGGGTATCTACTCACTGCTGGTGACGAGGGCCCGCCTCACTCGGGCGCAGTCGTGTTCGTTTGGGACGATGGCTGTTTGGTCACCGGTGCCGGCAGAACAACTCGCCGCCACGTGGGGCAGCGATCCACGGTGTCACTGCTCTGGCCGCCGCTTGAGGTCGGCGGCTATTCGCTCATCGTCGATGGTGACGCGGTCATTCGCGACGCCGACGATGCCGACACGGCCACTGTTGCCATCACTCCAACTTGGGCAGTTCTGCACCGTCCAGCCTGAACTGTCTGCCTCGTTCTTCTAGTTAGGCGTCTGCGAACGCCGGGGATCTCAGCTGGTTTGTCTGGCCGCTTCGAGGACTTCGCTGATCTCGACGCCTCCGGTGAGGCCAGCGATGATGTGGCCCTCGTCTGGAACCACGTTGACGGAGACGATGGCTCCGCTGGCGGCGAGGCGGTCTGCGGTGCTGTTGGCCCCGTCGATCCAGCCTTGTCCGTCGTTGGCGCCAACCCACAAGGTGACTGGAACGCCGAAGTCGTCGGCCCCGACGGTGTCGAGGGCGAGCAGGTCGAACTCGCTGCGGGCGAACCCTGGCAAGACCAACACCGACGCGATTCGTTCCGGGTAGAGCGCTAGTGCTCTGAAGCTCGAAATGCCGCCGTTGCTTACCCCGGCGACATGCACTCGTCCGCCTTCGGGCGGGGCGTCGGCCAATACCGCGTCGAGCAGCGGCGGAATCAGTTCTTCGCTCCCCTGGAAGAACAGCCGACCTCCGGGTGCCACTGGTGTGATGACCGTCCAGCCCTTATCGACAGCGGCCGGAATCCAATAGTTGTCAAGAAGCGATTCGGCTATTGCCCGGGTCTGTGGTCCGGCTGGGAACGCCAGAAGTACCGGTCGCTCTTCGTCGCTGGCTGCAATGTCAGCTTGCTGGCCAACTGCGTATTCGACTTCGATTCCGTCGATGGTGGCGGTGTACCAAACGACGTCGGGCCTAGTCTCGTCTTGGATCCCATCGGAGATATCGATTAACGCAGCCTGGGCGGCCGGCACCGAAGTCTCGACCGCACTGGCTGCCTGGGTGGTCGTCGAGTTCACTGCATCTGGGTCTGCCACTACGGCTCGCTGAGCGCCATCGGAGTTGTTACAGGCGGCGGCTGTCAGGGCCAGAACAGCGACGATTGCAGCCAGGCGCATCGTCCTTCGCCTGGCGCGGGTCGAGATAGGGGACATGGATTACTAAACCGGTTCGTAATGGGAGTTCTTCCACGCGGGCCGGGGAGTACCCTGACCGGCCATGGCTGAACCCGAAGTTGCTGTTCCGAACGCGGACCTGTTCGACAAAATCGTCAACTTATGCAAGCGCCGAGGCTTCGTCTATCCATCGGCCGAAATATACGGCGGTTTCCGTTCCGCATACGACTACGGCCCGCTCGGCGTGTTGATGCTTCGCAACGTCAAGGACGCATGGTGGCGCTCGATGGTTCAGCTGCGTCACGATGTGGTCGGCCTCGATGCTGCGGTGCTTAGCCCGCCGGCGGTCTGGGAGGCGTCTGGCCACCTCGCCAACTTCAGCGATCCGCTCGTCGACTGCACCAATTGCAAGACCCGTCATCGCCAAGACAACCTCGACGACCCGAACACCTGCCCATCTTGTGGCAAATCGGGCACCTTCACCGAGGCCCGCGAGTTCAACCTCATGTTCAAAACCCAGGCCGGTCCGGTCGAAGGCGCTGGTCACGATGTCTATCTGCGGCCCGAAACGGCGCAGGGAATCTTCCTCAACTTCAAGAACGTGCTCAACACAACGCGCAAGAAGCCGCCGTTCGGCATCGCGCAGATCGGCAAGTCGTTTCGCAACGAGATAACACCGGGCAACTTCGTCTTTCGCACCCGCGAGTTCGAGCAGATGGAGATGGAGTTCTTCGTCCACCCAGATGAAGCCTTGCAATGGTACGAATACTGGTTAAACGAGCGGCTCAACTGGTACATCGATCTGGGTATCCCGGCTAACCAGGTCATGCTTCGCCCCCACGCAGAAGACGAGCTGAGCCACTACAGCGCTGGCACTAGTGATGTCGAGTTTATGTTCCCGTGGGGTTGGGGCGAGCTTGAGGGAATCGCCAATCGAGGCGACTTCGACCTCAAGGCGCACGCCGCAGCAGCCAACGAAAAGCTTGAGTACTTCGACCAAGCCTCGGGCGAGCGTTACGTGCCCCACGTCATCGAACCGGCAGCGGGCGCAACCAGGGCGATGATGGCGTTCCTGATGGCGGCCTATGTCGAAGAAGAAGTCAACGACGATGTGCGCACTGTTCTGAAACTCGACCCACGGTTGGCCCCATACAAGGTTGCCGTGTTGCCGTTGTCGAAGAAGGATGTGCTTCGGCCTTTGGCCCATTCGGTACTCGAGGCGTTGCAGCCGCACATGATGACCGAATACGACGAGACGCAGGCCATTGGCCGTCGTTATCGCCGACAGGACGAGATTGGTACCCCGCTTTGTGTCACCATCGACTTTGACAGCCTCGACGACAATGCGGTCACCGTTCGCGATCGTGACACGATGGAGCAGGTACGAGTTCGGGTCGACGACATCGTCGACCATGTCACTGAGGCACTCGGGTTCTAACTCGGCTCGGGACTACCTCCGCTATTGGTTCGCTACGCTCACTAGTGCGCTCATCGGGCCGCTCGGGCTGCTCGGACTAGTGGGGCCTCGCAAACCGACTTAGCCTCGAAGGGGAAGTCTTGACCATCTATCGGCTCGATCACGGGCATCCTTCTGAGGTCGACCTACCTGCACTTGTAGGCCCGTTAGGAACCGAGCTCAACGAGTTGTCTGGCCTACTAGGCGATCTTGTGCCGTCGGGCATCGTGCTCGATGCTGGCACATGCCAACAGTTAGCCGTGTCGGGCTGGTCCGACGAGCTTCGAGCCGAACTGGTGGCGGCCGTAGCGGGCATCGAGAGCGACACCGCCGCCAGCCTCGACGATTCGAAAAGCCCGTTGCTGCTAGCGGTCAGGCCCGGTTTCGTTGGCAGGTATCTAGGCATGCCGGACACCCTGCTCAACCTTGGCCTGATCGGCGAGGTCGTCGACATCTCGACGTCGACGTCGGTAGCGCAACTCGATTCTTGGCGGCGTTACCTCGAGGACTTTGGGCGGATCGCTCTCGGTATCGAGGCCACCGAGTTCCAGGCGACGGTCGACGCGGCTGCGAGCCTCGTTCGAAGCGACACGGATCTGCCCGCCGACCTGTTGGTTCACATTTGTGGCCGACACCTCGATGTCATCGATCGAAATGGCGGATTGGCCGCGTCGTCTCTTCAGCAGCTCGAGGTTGTGCTGAAAACTAAGGCCGACGCGTGGTGTGACGAACGTGCGGCGATTCGTCGCGCCCGCCTCGGCGTCGCGGTCGGGAGCGTTTCGATCATTGTCCAAGCCA
>JAADHX010000283.1 GCA_013151655.1 Actinomycetota bacterium | reverse complement strand
AGGGCTACTTCATGGCCCGTCCGATGCGATCGAATGACTTTGAGGCTTGGGTGCACGATCTACCCAAACTTCAAGCTCTGCTCGGGTACGGCGAGGATCGTCGATCCGATGATGACGACGGGGTCGAGCCTGAGCAGGCCAGCACCGCCGAAGTGCACGAGGTGTCAAACCCGCTGACCTAGAATGGTCGTTTGGTCAAGAGACCAGGCATCGCCGCTCAATAGAGCGGTGACTCGGTAGTCGTGAGTGCCTGGCCTGATTCAGAGGCTTCCGTTATGGCCGGGTCGACATCTAATAGGGCAGTTTTGGTTGTCGATTTCGGCGCCCAATACGCACAACTCATAGCGAGGCGCGTCCGCGAAGCGAATGTGTACTCCGAGATTGTGCCGCACGATCTAAGCGCGGCCGAGTTTGCGGCGCGGAACCCGGCCGGAATCATCTTGAGCGGCGGTCCGAAGTCGGTTCATGTCGAAGGCGCGCCCCAGTTAGACCCAGAGGTGTTCGATCTCGAAGTTCCCATTCTGGGTATCTGTTATGGCGCGCAACTTGTGGCTCAGCAGTTGGGTGGCGAGGTCGATCGCAATGGCCGGGCCGAATATGGCCGGACTCAGCTGACGCGTCTCGGAGACTCGGCGTTGTTCGACTCAGATGTCCCAGTTGAGCAGCCGGTCTGGATGAGTCATTTCGACGCGGTTGTCGAGCCGCCTCCCGGATTCGTCGTCACCGCGAAAACCAAAGACTCTCCTGTTGCTGTGCTCGAAAACGTGGAGCGCCGAATTTTCGGGGTGCAGTTTCATCCTGAGGTTGTGCATTCGCCCTATGGTCAGCGGCTTCTCGAACGTTTTCTGCGAGATGCCTGCGAGCTCGGACCCGATTGGAACACCGCCGACATCATCGAAGAATCGGTCAAGGCCATCAAGCAACAGGTCGGATCCGACCGGGCCATTTGCGGCTTGTCGGGCGGAGTTGATTCCGCCGTCGCGGCTGCCCTTGTCCATAGGGCCATCGGCGGCCAGCTGACATGCGTATTTGTCGACACAGGGCTGATGCGGGCCGGCGAGGGCGAACAAGTCGTCGAGACGTTCAGGAGGCACCAAGGCATCGAGCTGATTCACGTGCAGGCTGCCGACGAGTTCTTCGGGGCCCTAAAAGGCGTGGTCGACCCTGAGGACAAACGGAAGGCAATTGGTGAGAAGTTCATTCGTGTCTTCGAAACGGCCTCAGCTGGTATTGAAGATGCCCGGTTTCTGGTTCAAGGAACGCTGTACCCCGACGTCATCGAGAGCGGAACCAAGAACGCGGCCAAGATAAAGAGTCATCACAACGTCGGTGGTTTGCCCGATGACATCGAGTTTGAACTAGTCGAGCCGCTGCGGCAGTTGTTCAAGGACGAGGTTCGTGCTGTTGGTTCCAAGCTCGGGCTGCCAGATGAAATCGTTCAGCGCCAGCCATTTCCGGGGCCAGGCCTTGGGGTTCGGATTCTTGGCGAAGTCACTCCGGACAAGGTAGAAATCCTTCAGAACGCCGATGTCATTGTTAGGGCCGAACTTGCTGATGCGGGCCTAGAGGCCGACATCTGGCAATCGTTTGCGGTGCTCGCCGACATCCGATCTGTTGGTGTTATGGGCGACGAGCGGACCTACGAGCGGCCGATCATTGTTCGTGCTGTGACCAGCGAAGACGCGATGACTGCCGATTGGGCTCGAATTCCTCATGACGTGTTGGCAACCATCTCGAATCGGATCATCAACGAAGTCGATGGCATCAACCGCGTGGTGTACGACATCACGTCGAAGCCACCTGGCACCATCGAGTGGGAATAGGACGCCACAGATGACTGAGTTCCCGGCCGGGTTTAGAGCCATGACGGGCTCGATCGGCATTGCCGATGATCGGCCCGACGTCTTGATTGTCGCCGCCGAGGAGGTCGTGCCGACAGCTGGTCTTTACACCAAGAGTCGATTTGCCGGGCCGAGCGTCGTGATCTCTAGGCACCACGGTTCTAACAAGCTGGCCAGAGCAGTGGTGGTTGTTGCCAGGAACGCCAACGTTGCGACTGGCCCAGACGGACACGACCACGCTAAAGCTCTGGCTGTCCGAACCGCCGAAGTGGTTGGGTGCGAGACGGACGACGTTTTGGTGGCCGCCACAGGGGTGATTGGTCGCCTGTTACCCATGGACAGGATCCATCGTTGGTTCGATCGCATCACCTGGGTCGACGCCGACCAAGCTGTAACCGAGGCCGCCTCGGCCATCATGACTACCGATACAACTCCGAAGGTTGTCACGTCTACCGCTGGCCAGGCCACGGTGGTCGGAATTGCCAAAGGCGTTGGCATGATCGAGCCAGACATGGCCACGATGATCTCGGTCATCACTACCGACGCCGCGATCGAACCCGATGAGCTCGACGAAATGTGGCGGCGGGTGGTCGATCGCTCCTTTAACGCCGTCAGCATCGATACCGATACTTCAACCAGCGACACTGCGATCGTGATGGCATCGGGCCGGGCCGGAACTGTTAGCGCGACCGAACTGGAACGAGCGCTGTTCGAGGTGGCATTGGGGCTCACCAAGATGATTGCTAGCGACGGTGAAGGCGCCGAGACCCTAATCGAAGTGCGTGTCGATGGTGCTCGCGACGATGCCCAGGCTCGGCGGGTGGCTAAGTCGATCGTGAACTCGCCGCTGGTCAAGACCGCTGTTCATGGCGCCGACCCCAATTGGGGGCGAGTTGCGATGGCCATCGGAAAATGCTCAGCCGACACCGATATCGAACCAGACCGCACAACGATCCGTTTCGGACTCGATGAGGTTTACCCGCAACTGCTCGGCGAGGCTGCGCTGGCTGGATTGTCGTCCTACCTCGGCGGCGATGAGGTTCTGATTCACGTGAGCCTTGGTATCGGTGCTGGCACGTTTACCGCCTACGGCTGTGACCTGACCGATGGTTATATAAGGCTCAACGCCGACTACACGACGTGACTCGACCTCTAAGCCTGGAGCTGGCACGCTAGTGGCCATGACAAGCCAGGTCGTTCCGCCGCGGCCGCGCCTTCGCGGGGTCTCACACCGTGCCGCGTTCGTAGCCGCGCTAACGCTCATGCCGATCATGATTGTTTCCGCGCCGCGGGTGGGGCCACGGTTCGTGATTGCTATCTATTGCGCCTCCACCGTCGGCCTATTCGGAATCTCGGCCTTGTATCACCGGGTCCAATGGGGATCGACGGGCTACGCAGTGATGCGTCGGCTCGACCACTCGATGATTTTCTTGGCCATCGCGGGCACATACACGCCGATTGCGATCTTCACACTGGAGCCTTTCGAACGAAACGTGCTGCTCTCGGTCGTGTGGATAGGTAGCGCGGCTGGCATCACCATCAGGTTGTTCTTCCACGATCTTCCGTATCCGGTCATTGCCGCGCCGTATGTGCTTGTTGGGTGGGCCGCCATCTTTTTCATCGACGACATTTGGCGAGCGCTCGGAGTGGCGGGGTTCACCTTGATACTGACAGGTGGCGCGCTCTACACGATCGGTGCTGTGATCTACGCGCTGCGTCGGCCTGACCCATGGCCCAGAGTTTTCGGTTACCACGAGATCTTTCATCTGTTTGTGGTTGCCGCGGCTGCCACCCACTATGTGGCCATCGCGTTCTTTGCGCTTCCCCGAGCCTGAGTCCCCGTGGCCCGCCCAGCCACCAGATCAGCTGCCTCGCAAGGCCTCAACCACGGGCGCGAACTCAAGCATTTCGGTGGCGTTGATAGTGAGGTAGGAAATT
>JAADHX010000200.1 GCA_013151655.1 Actinomycetota bacterium | reverse complement strand
GCCGATGATGCCAGGGGCAAGCGATGCCGACTACTCATCGCTCGAGACGGTCCTGTACGGCGCGTCGCCGATCACCGAGGAGGTCTTGGTGGCGTCGATGGCGTTGCTAAAGTCTCCCCATTGCCAGGTGTATGGCCTTACCGAAACCACTGGCGCCATCACCCTGTTACTCCCAGAAGACCACGATCCAGGGGGCCCCAAGGCCAACCTTCTGCGATCTGCGGGGAAGGCTGTTCCCGGCGTCAGCCTGCGAATTGTCGACGAGGACGGCAACGCTCTTCCCGATGGCGAAATCGGCGAGATCTGGTGTCATTCGGTGCAGAATCTCAAGGCGTACTGGCGCAATCCGGAGGCAACAAGCGATGCGTTTCCCGAGGGCCGCGACACCGAGGGTCTCGGCTGGTTCGCCACGGGCGACGCTGGTTATCTCGAGGACGGTTACTTGTTCATCCGCGATCGGGTGAAGGACATGATCGTTTCCGGCGGCGAGAACGTATACCCGGCCGAGGTCGAGAACGCACTAATGAGCCATCCCGACGTCGCCGACTGTGCCGTCATCGGCGTGCCAAGCGACCGTTGGGGCGAAACTGTCAAGGCCATCATTACTCCAGCCGAGGGCACAGACCCAGCCGACGAAGACCTCATCGCGTATTGCCAGGAACGTTTGGCAAAGTTCAAGTGCCCAACGTCGGTCGATCGCATCGAAGTGATACCGCGCAACCCTTCTGGCAAGGTACTCAAGACCGAGCTGCGTAAGCCTTATTGGGCCGGACGCGACCGGGCGGTCAACTAACGAGCCGAACTCTTCAGGTCGCGGAACGGGACGTTCTTGTCCATGGACGGTTCGCGGGGCAACCCGAGGGCCCGTTCGCCGAGCGTGTTGCGTTGAATCTCATCGGTTCCACCCCCGAGGCTCATTCCCCGGCAATTCAGAATCTGGAAACTGAACCAGGCATCGTCAATGCTGCCCTCAACCCACGCGGGCCCGGCTGGGAACGACAACGTGCCAGCAAGTTCGGCGCCTCCTCGGCCCTGTCTTGTGCGCCACAGTTTGCCAATGGATGGATGAGTGCCCTGTTCGCGCAGGTAACGCATGATTTCGGCACCTGTATGCAGCCGGGCCAAGTCTTGGCGCACCAGCGCGTTGCCCAACTGTCCCTTGTTTCGAGCTAGGTCGATTAGGTCCTGAACTGGGATTGGCACCCTTCCGTTTCGGCTCCGGGTGCCGGGAGCACCGGTCATAGAGGCAACTCCGGTCTGAACTCGTTCGTGGGCGAGGAGCGCCACGGCCATTCGCCATCCGTCGTTTACGTCCCCTACAACCCACTCTTTCGGTATGCGGGCCTCGTCGATGAACACCTCGTTGAATTCGGACTCGCCGGTCATCTGGCGCAGGGGCCGAACAGCGATGCCCTGTTGCTCCATCGGCAACACAAACATCGTGATGCCACGGTGTTTGGGAGCATTCGGGTCGGTTCGAGCGAGAAGGATGGCTTGCTGGGAGTGATCGGCTCCTGAGGTCCAGACCTTTTGGCCAGACACAATCCACTCATCGCCGTCGAGCGTCGCTTTGGTCGATAGTGAGGCCAGGTCGGAGCCAGCACCTGGCTCCGAATACAGCTGGCACCAGATGTCGTCGCCCCTGAGTCCGTTGCGGACGACTGCGGCTTTCAACACTTCGGACCCGTGGTCGCGCACAACTGGAAGGGCCATCCCGATACCGATCCCGAAAATCGCGTTCTCGGGTGGAATACGGCCAGCAGAAAGTTCGGTGTACAGAGCTTGGGCTTTGTCGTCGAGACCTTGACCACCGAGTTCGGTCGGGTAGTCGATCCCGGCGAGTCCGGCGTCGAATAACGCCGCCCGCCAGACCTTGGCTCTTTGCATCCGACCGTCGACGCCACCGAGCACATCGGGCAGAGTGGTGCCGAAGAAGGTGTTGATTCGATCGGTCAGCGAAGTTTGGAGCACAGCGCACACTAAATCGGTGGCAAACTGTTGCCAATTCTCATCGGCCCCACGGCTGCGAGTCCTCCAGCCCTACCATAAGCACAGAAACAGGGTGCCCATGCCTTCGACTCCAACTGTGGTTCGAGATCGTGAGTTTCTTCGGGTCACTTGGCCCGACAACCATTCGGCTCTTTTCCATCCGTATTGGTTGCGGGAGAACTGCCATTGCTCGGTTTGTACACATCAAGATGCATGGGAACGACTGGTCGACCCTCGGCAAATACCGCTCGACATCACCGTCGCCGGGATTTCACAAGACCCCTATGGGCTTGGTCTCGAGTGGCCCGAGCACGATGCGCCTTGTGATGGCACCATCTATTCCTGGGACTGGCTCGATGCCCATCGCACCGAAACCGAGGCTGTGGAGACCCGCCGGCCGACAACTCGGCGGTGGCGATCTACAGACCTAGACCGCGACGGGTCCACGGTCAGTTACAACCAGATGATGGATACCCCTGGTGGCCTCAGGCGGTTTCTCGAAATCATCGAAGAAGTGGGCGTGGGTTTCCTGAGCGGTTGCCCCACTGAGGTGGGCACCGTCACCGGAATCGCTGGTCGTCTCGGTTTCGTGGAAACCTCTCACTTCGGCGATCGATTCGATGTGGAGTCGAAACCCGCGGCTGAGAACTTGGCCTACACCGCGGTTGCGTTGCCTCCTCATAATGACCTGCCGAGCCGCGAGCACCTTCCGGGGGTGCAGTTGCTGCTTTGCCTCGAAAGCGCCGCTACTGGTGGCGAGTCGATTCTGGTTGATGCTTTGGCCGCGGCCGAACGGCTTCGCACCGAAGACACCGCCAGTTTCGATCTACTCGTTCGTACCCCGGTGACGTTCACCTCCGTCGCCGAGACCTGGCACATTGTGAACCGGGCGCCGATCATCGCCACCGACTCCGACGGGCGGATAACGGGCACTCGGGTGCATCCGGCGCTCATTGGACCTGTAGATGTGGCCCCAGAGCTCATGGCCGACTTCTATAAGGCGCATCGGGCTCTGCTCGACATAGTTACCGACCCGTCGATGCAGTTCACGTTCAGGCTCGAACCTGGTGACTGTCAGATCTTCGACAACCAGCGGATACTGCATGCCCGCTGGTCGTTCGATCCCAATTCTGGGCCCCGTCACCTTGAGGGCTGCTATGTGCCACTAGACGAGGTCAAGTCGGCCTTGGCTATTGCCCGCCGAAATGGCACGCCGTTCCGCAAGATCTAGGCATCTGAGCATCATTGGTAGTATGGTGATCGGTATGGCATCGAAAAAGTTGACAATAACACTGCCGGTCGAACAGTTGGATCGGATCCGAACCATCGTCGATGCAGGCCAGGCGCGAAGCATTTCTGGGTTCGTGCAACATGCCGTCGGAGTATCGCTCGACGACGTTGCGGGGTGGGGAGCCATGCTTGCAGAAGCACTTGATGAAACGGGCGGTGAACTCTCAGCTGAGGAGACCGCGTGGGCCGATGACGTGTTGCAAAACGATCGAAAGAGCGAGTCGGCCGCATGACGCTCGGGGTCACCCTCGATGCCGGCGCCTTGATCGCAATTGACCGAAATGATCGTCGGGTTCTTGCTCTTCTCGCCCGGTCAGCAGAGACAGGGGGTGTCATCACGATTCCTGCTTCTGCGTTAGCCGAGGCGATTCGGAGTCCAGCTAAGCAGGCCAGGGTTTCTCGGTTGGTTCGTCAACCTCACACCGACGTCCGAGATTTGGATCGAGTTGACGCGGTAAGTGTCGGACGACTCCTAGCCGCCAGCAAGACTAAGGACATCGTCGATG
>JAADHX010000116.1 GCA_013151655.1 Actinomycetota bacterium | reverse complement strand
CCTCGCCGGGGCATAGTCCTCGACGCGCGTCGATCTCTCGCTTCTTCCATGGCCAAGTGGGTCGAATAGCAATAGCCGGTGATCGTCAAGGAGGGCGTCGACGTAGCCGGCGTCAATCCAACGGTCAGCCGATTGAAGCGTGCCCGGTACGAACAGGATCGGAGGGCCCTCCCCCGCAACACCCACCGACAGCGTCCGGCCACAAGAACCAAATGTCGAATACTCCATATCGATCAGCCCCATCGCCGTATCATCGCGCACCATCAAGACGACAACCGGCCGCGTTCGACGAACTCGCCGAAGAGGTCTGACCAAACACCGAAGTCAGCCCAGAACAGCAGTAGCGGCTACCGTTCGATGCCAACGCGCGAAGCATGCCTACGGGAGTTACATAGTGATCATCCACGACAGTCCATTCGACGACGTTCCTTTGAGGAACTGCTCAATAACAGAACGCATCTTCGACGGCCTCAAGCGAGCTCCGGACGCTGTTGTGCTGATTGATGGACCTACGGGCAGGACCGTCACCGCTAGACAACTGATGGACGACATTCGCTCCGTCGCCGGCGGCCTCAACTCTCTGGGTGCGGGGACGGGTCGAACCGTTGCCCTCATGGCTCCCAACAGCCCCGAGTACTGCACCATCTTCCATGCCATGGCATGGGCGGGAGGAACCATCACCACCGTCAACCCGGCCTACACCGCATCCGAGGTCAGACATCAACTCGATGACGCCGGGGCCGATTGGCTGATCACCGTTGGCGAAGCTGAAGCGACGGCCCGGACCGCCACCGAGGGTACGGACATCGGCCTGATAGTCCTCGGCGACGACACCGATCCCGTAGCCGACTTGCGGGGCGCACCCATCGAATCCCAGGTGCCCGTCGACCTCGACAACCACGTGGTGGTGCTGCCCTACTCCTCGGGCACGACAGGACTGCCCAAGGGTGTCATGCTCAGCCATCGCAACCTGGTGGTGAACGTGGACCAGATCCTCGCCGTCGGCGACATCGATCCGGGTGAGATCACGCCGGTCTTCCTGCCCTTCTTCCACATCTACGGCCTCGAAATCATGATGAACTGCTATCTGGCCGCGGGCGCTGGTCTAGTAGCCACGCTCCCCCGGTTCGATCTAGAACTCTTCCTCCGCCTCGCCCAAGACCACAGGGCCAAGCGCCTATGGGTCGTACCACCGGTCGCGATCGCTCTCGCCAAGCACCCGCTCGTGGACCAGTACGACCTGTCCTCAGTTGTGCAGGTCAACTCTGCCGCCGCCCCCCTAGGCGCCGACCTCTCCGAAGCGGTTTCCGCCCGCCTAGGCTGCCCCGCAACTCAGGCCTATGGCATGACCGAGCTGAGTCCCGCCTCCCATGTCATGCCACTCGCCTCTCCGAGGCCAGGAGCAGTCGGCCAGACGGTGCCAAACACACAGTGCCGAATCGTCGACATCGATACCGGCGATGACCTAGGAACTGACGCCGAAGGCGAACTCTGGATCAAGGGCCCCCAGGTCATGCTCGGCTACCTCAACAAGCCAGAAGCCACGGCCGCGATGATCGACACCGATGGATGGCTCCGCACCGGCGACATTGGCAAATTCGATCAGGAGGGTTACCTGTTCATCACGGACCGGCTGAAAGAACTCATCAAAACCAACGGCTTCCAGGTCGCACCAGCCGAACTCGAAGCGGTGCTCATCACCCATCCACAAATTGCTGACGCAGCCGTCATCGGGGTACCCGACGACAAGGCTGGCGAAGTACCCATCGCTTTCCTTGTCTCAGCGTCGGAGGAACCACCATCGCTCGAAGACCTTCAGGCCTATCTAAGCCAACAGCTCTCCAGTTACAAGCAGATCCAACGAGCAAACTTTGTAGACACGATCCCGAAGTCGGCATCAGGAAAGATCCTGCGGCGAGAACTGCGAGACCTCCCTCTCTCATGACACGCCGGCGACGGACGGGGAATGCACCGTTGCGTCGCCCGATCTTGGGCCAGAAGGAAGCATGTTCGAGTGAATGACCCTCAATCGGTGTAGTACACCCGGGCTATACCTTGTCGCATGGGTACCACGACAGTCGGACTCGACAACGAAGACGATGCCCCCTCGACGAAGTCGAAGAAGGTCTCGACACCAGCTTGCCGCCAATGGGCCCGATCGCAACCCGACACTTGTTCGGCAGCAGCCCGGCGAGTTTTCCAACCAAGACTGCGTTCCCTTGCCGCCTCGACGGTATTAGCTTCGCCGGGTGAGCCTTTCCTGGGAGCAGGTAACCGTCGACTGCCTCGCACCGGTAGACCTTGGCCAGTGGTGGTGTGCCGTACTCGACTGGATCGTTGTCGATGACGACCCCCAGGCATCCGAGATCCGGCCAAGCGTGAACCAAATGCCCGGCCTTCAATTCCTTGCCTCGACCGAGCCGAAAACCACAAAGAACCGGCTTCACATCGACCGTGATCGCCGCTAGCTCAGCTCGAGAGCGCGGTCGGACGTTCAGCCGGCTCCTTGTTGAGCGGGCTGGTCCAGACCTCGCCGGGCAAGTTCGTGCCGACGACCAGCCTGACGTTCGTACCCGCAAGGGTGCGGTGGAGAAATCCTGCTGGCGCTTGCAGCCGGCACCCTGGCTGTAGATCGGTCACCTTGCCGTGTTCGTTGGCGATCCGCCCCGTGCCAGAAATGACCCAAGTCACGGCGTCGAACTCGTGCCAGTGCAGGGTCTCATCTTGGTCTTGGATGTCATCGAACGCGAGCCCGTGGAACCCCATAGCCGCAACGCTCTCGAGGGCTTCCTCTTCGGTGATCGGCGTCACCGTCGTGATCTCGTACTCCATGGCAAGTCGTCCCTTCATCGGAGCCGCTGGCGGCTCGGGCGGCGATGCGCCAACCTTCGAGCAATCATCGCACGAGCGTGTGGCTCACGTAAAACGATCTCGAAGTGCCGATCACCGAGCGAAACGCTCAGCGAGAAGATTATTTCACACCGCCGAGCCCACTCGGTATGTGCGTCGATCCGAATCGATCGGCAACATCCGGGAACGGCAGGGGAGAGTGGGCGCCGCTCTCCCGCCGACATCTAACGCCCCTCACCTCACCAGATCGACATGGATGGACGTTCCGGCTGCTTGAGCGGGTGAATCGTTGGCTACTCCGGGTATGAATGTGTGCCAAGCAGCTCCGCGAGTCCACCGGCGATGACCTCCTCGTGCTTTTTGACATGCCCAACGAAGCGATCACTTTCTGCCACGAGTTCCGTCCGGGGTCGAAGCCGAAGGTCTTCACATCCGAGCCGGAATCCACAGCGGAGAGGTCGAACTCCGACCCAACGGCGACATCACCGGCTACGCCGTCAACGACAGCCGGTTGTCCAAGCAAGCGCGGCGCAGACCTCATCGAGCAGCGGTTGATCTACAAACCCGATCACCTCGACCAGGCTGTCCCGTCTGATCGGACCAGCGGCAAGAGTATTCAGCACTCCCCTCACGCCATAACCCGCGAGCGAAACCTCCGATGGCAAGCCACGAACAGTTGTCGTCGCGGGCACAACAAACGGCGCTGTCAACTCCAGCGCTGAAAGCTCGAGCACAGGCCGGCGCTTCACTGTTCCGTCGTCGTGAACAAACTCAGCCCACTGAAGCTCACCCCGCATAAGGTCGCGCCTGCAACATGAATTCTTGCGGGTCTCCCCAATCGTCCTCGGTTTCGAGCGGGACGCGAAGCAATACTCGTTGCGCCTTGCGGTAGCTGTCCTCGTTGATAGCGCGGTCCAAAGCGTCGCGAACCGCCTCAGTTGCAGTCCGCCCACCTGATCTCAACCAGTCCATATGCTCATCGCTTAGCCTGACAGTCACGCTAGTTGCCATACACACAGCTTACACCTGTAAGACAGCGATCTCGATAGCTCCCCTGACGTCGACACAGCAACGGGGTACCGGCAATCCCGTACACACCATGGCCCACACAACGAAACACACGATGGGTGAATAGTCGACATCTACCAAGGGATCCTGGAGCACCCAGAGGTTTCTCGCATGCGTTGCCTGGCGCCGACGCTCAAACTAGGCAGCCTGTGCTGCCAACGCGACTGGCAGCTCGAAATGGGGCGACCATCGAGGTGCCCCTACGCTGAATCCAGGCTTCCCGGTCGCCTCAGAATGGCCAGACAACCGGGACGATCACTGCGACGACCGCCATAATCAGAACGGTGAGCCCGGTTCCGACTCGTGCAAAGTCGCTGAACCGGTAGTTGCCGGGGCTGTAGATCAAGATGTTCACCTGATGCCCGATAGGCAGAATGAACGCCGTCGATGCGGCAATGACAGTCGCCATGACGAAGGGCGCCGGGCTGGCTTCCACCGCGATGGCGGCGTCGATAGCAATAGGGATGATGAGGACGGTGGCTGCGGCGTTGGAGATCACCGAGGTGACGGCGGCGGTCAGGACATAAATGCCGAGCATGACCCATAATGGGCCGGCGCCACCGATCGCGGCGATGAGCTCGTCGGCCAACAGAGCCGCGGTTCCAGTCTGTTCCATCGCGAGGCCGAGGGGAAGCATGCCAGCGATCAGGAAAATGGCTTTCCAGTCGACCGAGTTGTAGGCCTCTTCCATCGAGATGGTTCCGCTGATCACGAGCACCAGGGCGCCGGTGAGCATCGCGATCGAGATCGGTACGGCGCCTAAGGCTGCGGCCAAAAGCACGGTAACCATCACCCCAATCGCCAGTGGCGCCCTGCGGGTTCTTCGAACCCGAAGGTTCGGCGAGTGGAGCGCGACGAAGTCCGCGGATGAGAACAGCTCTAGCAGACGATCGTCCTGCCCAGTTACGACGATCGAATCGCCGGCGCGCAGCCGGATATCGTCGATCGCGACCGTGATATCGCCGGTGCGTCGTCGCATGGCCAGCACGATCAGTC
>JAADHX010000166.1 GCA_013151655.1 Actinomycetota bacterium | reverse complement strand
ACTCGTTCGACGCCTTGGCCGTCGGTGTCAACAAGGTGCGTGCCGTCGACGTTGAACGCTTGGAGATACGTATCGTGGAAACACGGGCGCTTGCAAAGCTGGCGGTACCACGGTTTGAGGGCTTCTGCGGTGCTGGGATCGTCGACGATGGCGTTGACTCTGGCCCGAATTTCGGCCATCTTCTCGTCGTCGCTGTCGTGGTAGGCACGTTCCATGGCTTCTGGGGTGAACTCGCCATTGGCCACCACACGATCGCGGATGCGTTTTGAGATATCGGTCCAGCCGTCTTTCACCAGATCGACGTCGGTGTAGCCACCGGTTTGGAGAATGGTGAAGTTCTTCTTCCACTCCTCTTGCCAGCCAGGCTCGAGAGCTTCGAACCAGTCGGGGTCGATGTCGTGGTTGTTGCGAACGTCGATCGATGAAGGCGTGCGCTGGAACACGAACAGTTGCTTACACGCCGGCGCGAGGTGGGGCACCGCCTGCACTGAGGTTGCCCCCGTTCCGATGATGCCGACTCGTTTGTTGGCGAGCCGAGCCATGGGCGCACCCGCGGAGTCGCCGCCGGTGTAGGCGTAGTCCCAACGGCTGGTGTGGAAGCTATGTCCGGCGAAGCTCTCGATGCCTGCGATTCCGGGCAATTTGGGACGGTGGAGCGGCCCGGTGCCCATGGCCACAAACTTCGCGGTAAACACGTCGCCGCGATCAGTGGAGATCACCCAACGCCCTCGTTCGGCATCCCAACACACGTCGGTGACCTCGGTCGATAGCAGCGCATTTTCGTATAGACCGAAGTGGCTGCCGATGTTCTTACTGTGAGCCAGTATTTCGGGGCCCTTGGTGTACTTCTCGGTTGGTGTATGCCCAACCTCTTCGAGCAACGGCATGTAGATCATCGCGGCGGTGTCACATTGAGCGCCTGGGTATCGATTCCAGTACCAAGCGCCACCGAAGTCGCCGCCCTTTTCGATGATCCGTACGTCGTCGATGCCAGCTTGTTTGAGCCGCGCTCCGGCTACCAGTCCGGCAAAGCCGCCACCGACGAACGCGACGGTGACTTCGTCGAAAACCGGATCGCGCTCCACGACGGGAACGTAAGGGTCTTCGAGATAGTGAGCAAACTTACCGATCGGTTCGACGTACTGATCGTTGCCATCGTCGCGGAGACGTTTGTCTCGCTCGGCGCGGTACTTGTCTCTGACTGCGTCGAGATCAGCTTCGGATGGTTCGTCGGTGACTGTCTTAGACATTGCGTGGCAGTTCCGAGAACGGCTTGGTCTTGTCTTGGTTCGGCTCCTTCGGCAAGCCGAGGGCCCTTTCGCCCAGAATGTTCTTCTGGATCTGGTCGGTGCCGCCGTAGATGGGCGGTGCCTGCGCGTACAACGCTTGACTCGTGACCATGCCAAGAAACGGGTTGCCCGTAGCTGCGTTGAGCGATTCGCGCTGCTCGTCGGTGTATGCGTGCAAAGTTCCGAACGGCCCGACAATCCTCAGCCCAAGGTCGCGGCTGAGGCGGACCACGTCGCTCATCATGAGCTTGGAGATGTTGGCCATACCGGGAATGTCTTGCCCCATGGAGCGCATGGCTTTCATGCGCTGCCCGTTGTAACCACCGATGGCCGTCAGGGTGTGAAGTCGCATGAGATCTTGGCGGATCAATGGGTCATTCAGTTTGCCTGCGGATTTGGCAAAGTCGACGAGCATGGACCGTGCCGGAGTGGCGCCGGTCGCGGCCTTGGGGATCTTCTTGGCAGCGGGGCCGACCTCGGTGGCAAAGTCTCCAGCCCTAAGGCCAAGATTGTTGGCGATTGTGCCAGGCGTAGCGCTTCCTGCCCCTCCGCCACCACCAGCGCCGAGTCCAGCTCGTTCGGCTTGAAGGGTGGTGTTAGTGACAGCCCAGCCATTGTTGACGTCGCCGACTATCGCAGCGGCCGGGACCCGAGCGTCGCTAAGAAACACCTCGTTGAACATTGTGTGGCCGGTCATCTCGATGAGGGGAATGACTTCGACACCTTCCTGGTGCATGTCGATGGCCATCCAACTAATGCCCTGATGTTTCGGAACGTCGAAGTTGGTGCGGGCAATGAGCATGCCCATGTCGGCGGTTGCGCCCAACGACGTCCAGACCTTCTGGCCGTTCACGATGTACTCGTCGCCGTCGCGTTCGGCTTTCGTCGACAAGCCGGCTAGGTCGGAGCCGGCTCCTGGCTCGCTGAACAATTGGCACCAGGCTTGTTTTCCGGTGACGATGTCGCGCACGTAGGTGTCGATCTGTTCGCGGGTCCCGTGGGTGGCGATGGTTGGAGCGGCCAACAGAAGCCCGAGGCCGCCCGGCGCGCCCATGGCCCCAAAGTTTGCGACCTCGCGAGCGACTGCGACAGCATCTGAGCGGGAGACACCCTTGCCGTAGGAGTCCTCAGGCAGCAGCGGTGACGACCACCCGGCTAGGCCCATCAACTCCCACCATTGTGCGACCGTGAGGTCAGGGTCCCAGTTGTCTTCGAGCCATGCTCGAACTTCGGCTACTGGAGCGGAGGTTTCGTTGGCCACGGTGATTCCTCTTTGATAATCGCGAACTTTGTTGGGCGATTCTTTCGACGCCCAAGTGGACAGCTTGCAACACTCGCCGCCAAGTTCCGCAATCGACCCTCTGTGACTCTTCTCATACAGACCACGACTGTCAGCGGCAAACGCGCGCCCGCAGCCGTTTCCCGCTGACGGGAGTGGTCTATCGCGAGGGTGGGGAAGCTGGCCTGGATCGGCTAGTCGAGAAGCGAGAACGGTTCGGGGTTGCGGTTCTCCATGATGGAGGCGTGTTTGGCAGCCAGCTGGTCGACCATCTCGGGGTGGGTGAAGATCCAGAATGAGTCGTTAACGATGGCGTCGCGCACCATTTGGGCCACCGACTCTGGCGTCTTGCCTGCGGCCAGCACGTCTTTCAGGAACTGCATCCGAAACTCTTGTTCCTCGGTTGGTTCGACCAGTGCTGCGGGGGCGGCCCACTCGGGGATGTTGCGGTCTGAGTTGGCGATCTGGGTGTCGACCCAACCAGGACACAGACACGACACCCCGACGCCGGTATCGTTTTGCCGCATCTCGTTGAGCAACCCCATTGTGATGCCGACTACCGCCCACTTGCTCGCGGTGTAGGCCGAGTGGCCTGGGAAGTGCCCAGCCATCGACGCGGTGTTTACAATATGACCGTCGCCGTGCTCGACCATGTGGGGTAAGAACACCCGATGACCGTGCACCACACCAAACAGGTTGACATCGAGTACCCATTTCCAGTTGGCGGAATCGATGCCTTCGGTGGTGAGTCCGCCAGCAACACCAGCGTTGTTGCAAAGAACGTTGACGGATTCGAATGCCTCGAAGGTGGCCGCCGCCAATGCGTCCATGGAGTCGCCGTCGGAGACATCGGTGATGATGCCGACTACGCGGGTTCCGTGCGTTTCGACTTGAGCGACGGCTTCATCGAGCCGTGGCTGTTCGATATCGCTCATCACGACGTTCATGCCGTCCTTGGCGAATTGGTTGGCGAAGGCCAGGCCGAGGCCGCTGGCGGCTCCAGTTACGACTGCGGTTTTACCTGCTAGATCTTTCATCGGGCCAAACATAGACGCGGTCGGCCTCTACTACCCCAATGGACGGTTTCGGTGCCGGTTGCGCACCGTGACGGTGGGCAACTCGGTCCGAAAGCTGACAGTTAAACCACTAGACGCACCAGACCTGTTAGCGAAACGGTCACTAAGACACCGAGGGTTAGCTTGCGTAAGTGTTCAGGCGAACTTCGCCCAAACGTGTGGGCACCGGCCCACAGGGC
>JAADHX010000456.1 GCA_013151655.1 Actinomycetota bacterium | reverse complement strand
CCAAAAACCAGGCACCAAACCCAAACCCAAATCCGGCGCCGCCTAACCAAACAAGAGCGACCCCACTAGTCAATGGGCCAACGGTCAACCTGGAGGTAGCGGCAATCGAATCTTCCGCCGGATGATCTATCTATAGCTGGCTCGCTGCTAGTTGAGCAATCAGATCGCCCGTCCAGCGGCTTTCCAGTACTCATCTTTGAGAAGCCGTTTGTACAGCTTGCCGGTTGGGTGACGGGGCAGCTCTGGCCTGAAGTCGACTGATCGAGGGCACTTCACATCGGCTAAGACCTCCCGGCACCAAGCGATGAGTTCCCGTTCGAACTCTGGAGTTGCGTCAGCCATGTCGATGGGCTGAACAACTGCCTTTACTTCTTCACCAAAGTCGTCGTTGGGCACCCCAAGCACCGCCGCGTCCATCACCTTGGGATGAATGATGAGGCGATTCTCGGCCTCTTGGGGGTAAACGTTGACCCCACCGGTGATGATCATGAAGGCTTTGCGGTCGGTCAGATACAGGAACCCGTCGGCGTCGACGTAACCAACATCGCCAAGCGTCGACCAAGAGTCGTGGGCCGGGTGACGCGAGCTCTTGGTCTTTTCTTCGTCGCCGTGATACTCAAATCGAGACTCGCTCTCAAAGTAGATCGTGCCAGGTTCGTTCGTGGCCAACTCTGCCCCGTCGTCGCCACAGATGTGCACGATGGCATTGAGAGGTTTGCCAACAGTGCCAGGATGTTCAAGCCAGTCGTGGCTGTTGCACTGCACGAAGCCGTTGCCTTCTGACCCCGCGTAGTACTCGTTTACGATCGGCCCCCACCACTCGATTAGAGCCTGCTTGACTTCTTTGGGGCATGGAGCGGCGGCGTGAATTGCGGTCTTGTGACTTGAGAGGTCGTATTCTGCCCGCACCGACTCGTCGAGTTTGAACATGCGTACAAACATCGTGGGTACCCACTGCGAAATCGTGACCTTGTACCGCTCTATGAGCGCCAAGGCTGCTTCAGCGTCGAAGTTCTCCATCACCACCACGGTGGCGCCCATGCGTTGCATCGCCAGGCAGAATCGAAGCGGGGCCGCGTGGTAAAGCGGCGCTGGCGACAGGTAAACCGACTCGTTCGAGCCGCCGTACAGCATCGAAACGAGTGGAACGATTGTGTCTGAGGTACCGAATTCGCCTTCGGGTAGTGGCACCAGAACGCCCTTGGGGAGGCCAGTTGTACCCGAGGAGTACAACATGTCGGTGCCCTCGCTCTCGTCGGCGATCGGCGTATTGGGGTAACCAGCGAGCTTGTCTTCGAACGATTCGTGACCCTCGATGACCCCGTCGATCATCAAGCGCAACTTGACCTTTGGGGTGTCGGCCACGATGGCCGCGGCCACTTCCCTCTTTTGGTTTGACGCGATGAACACTTGCGAGTCGCTGTTGTTGACGATGTAGACCGTTTCTTCCATACCTAGACGACTGGATATGGCCGTGTAGTAGAGCCCGGCGCGCTGTGCCCCCCAGCAGAGCACGAAGTAGAGACGATGGTTCTCGAGCACAAAGCTGATGTGGTCGCCCCGCTTGAGCCCGACATCGCGCAACAGGTGGGCGAACTGATTCGACAGCTGTTCAAGTTCTCGGTATGTGACGACGTCGCCTGAGGGCTCGATTATGTAAGCCGCCTTATCAGGGGTCGAGGCGGCGTGGATGCCCGGGTGAAATAACGCGGCGTTGTCACTCATAGACCGAGAAAGTAGCAACCCTGGCGCGGTTGCCCATCATCGCGGAGTCGTGGATCTTGGCGTACCGTGCCATCGGTGAGACCAGCCACACCCGCACACCCATTTCTCGATCACGACGGCCCGATCCCCATAGCGCATCGCGGCGGAGCGGTCGACCAACCCGAGAACACGATGGCGGCATTTCAGAATGCGGCCGATCTTGGTTACCGCTATATCGAAACCGACGTGCATGTCACGTCTGACGGTGTGTTGGTCGCGTTTCACGACGCAACGCTTGATCGGGTAACCGAGTACTCCGGACGGATAAACGAAATGACTTGGGTCGAGGTCGCCAAAGCGCGAGTTCGTGGTCTCGACGGGACGCTCGCGCCAATTGCCCGGTTCGAAGAGCTGATGACAGCGTTCCCCGAGATGTCGGTCACTATTGATCCCAAACAAGACAGCTCAGTGGAACCGCTTGCTGCGGCCTTGTCCGACCTCGACTGTCTTGATCGGGTTTGCATCGGCTCGTTCTCCGACAAACGGCTGCGCTGGTTCAGGGAACGGTTCGGTGCCGATGTGTGTCTCGGCCTTGGTACCGCTTCGATCCTAAAGTTGCGTCTGGCTTCGTGGAAGTTTCCCTTCGGCTCATTGCCAGGTGAGGTAGCTCAGGTGCCGACGTCGACGCGTGGCGTTCGCATTGTGGACGAACGGTTCCTGGCCACGGCCAAGGAACGGGGTCTGGCGGTGCACGTTTGGACGATCGACGATGCCGCGGAGATGGGTCGACTGTTAGATCTCGGTGTTGGTGCGATTATGACCGACCGACCTGAAACCCTGCGTTCGGTGTTCGTCGAACGCGGTCTGTGGTATTGACGCTGGTGTCAGCCAGAGTTGGCGACGGCATCCGGGGATCGAAGTACCGAAATCTCAAGTTTCTGGCCTGAAATCCACCACTAGTGCCGATTCTGGTGGTTCCATCGGTGTTCCCCCATCTGGCGAAACGCCTATTCGGCTGAGCCTAGGAGAAATACACATGGCCACTAAGGCAGAACTGATCCGGTCCGTAGCTGATCGCGCCGGCACCGACAAGTCGACCGCCGAAGCTGTGCTTGCCGAATTCTTCGACCATGCCGCTGAGCAGGTCAAGTCTGGCGAGAAGGTCGCTTGGCCTGGCTTCGGGACCCTCTCGATGTCGGAGCGCGCACCTCGTAAGGGCCGCAACCCGCAGACGGGCGAGACAATCAAGATTAAGAAGAGCCGCTCGATCAAACTCTCGACTTCAGCTCCGATGAAAGTATGGTTGCTCGGAGCCAGGAAGAAGCGCTAGCGCCGCCTGGCTCTTCGCGAGACTGCAGCGCCAGGAAGAAGCGCTAGCGCCGCCTGGCTCTTCGCGAGACTGCAGCGCCAGGAAGAAGCGCTAGCGGCGCCGGGGCTTGGGCCCCGGCTTCTTCGCGTGCGGTTGGGTTCAGGTTCTGGAGTGTGTGGCCGACAACCATTACATGGGTTCTTTTGTTGTTCGCTCGAAACTGCTTGCCATCGTGGGAGTTACTTTGCTGCTGGCCGCCTCTTGTACTAGTAGCGGCGATGCGGCCGAGTCTGAACCGACAACGACCCCGGCTTCCCAAGATGACGCGGCCTCTCAAGATGTGGCGACCTCGCCGAATGTTGCCGCTGGCTCGGTCGACACACCAACAACCGACGGTGCCGCCGCTGGTGGCGATAGCGGCTCGAACGCCGACGCCGATGACGAGACTGGCGATGACCGGGCGGGCTCGAACACCGGCAGCGGGAACCCCGACAGCGGCAGCAGCGCCGAGGCCGACGATCAGACTGGCGACGACCAGACCAGCGACGACCAGACCAGCGACGACCAGACCAGCGACGATGGCACCCGCACCGATATCGAGCCCGATGGGTACGACGACGGCACGGTCGCGGTCGACACCGACGGCGTCTTCGACAACGCGTCGGTCTCGCTTGTCATCTTGGAGTGCGCTGCTGGCGAGCAGGCAGCATGTGGCAACCTCGGCGCCAGACTCGCTCAATCCGATTCGATGTCGGAATCTGACCGGGCCGTCGCGATCTGCACGGCGGGACCACTTCTCGCCGAGGCGGGGC
>JAADHX010000418.1 GCA_013151655.1 Actinomycetota bacterium | reverse complement strand
CACAACGTAGCTGCCCGCTTCGACCTTGGCAGTATTGGTAACAGCTCCGAAACCAGTGATAACACCACACGACAACAGTGCCGCAGCCTCGAAACCGATCTCGTCGCCGATATGAGCGACCTGGCTCTCGTTTACCACCGCCGCTGACGCAAAGGCGGCGGTGCGTAGGCCTCGTACGAGTGGCTCACCGTCGGCATCATGCAATACGGGGTCTTCGTCACCATCGAACTCGGCAGTACAGGTGACGGCGGAGCCTCGCTCGCATGACCGGCACGTTCCACAAGATCGAATCAAGTGGACGGCCACACGGTCGCCGGCTGCAAACCGAGCCACATTCGCACCGACCTGGCGCACTACTCCTGAGGCTTCGTGGCCGAACACCGCAGGGAGAGTGCCACCCCACAACCCCTCAGCAAAGCTGATGTCGCTATGACAAACAGCGCACGCTTTGATGTCGACCAGAACCTCGTTCGACCGTGGCTTGCTGACCAAGATGTTCTCGATGGTCATAGGTTCGCCAAACTCGCGGCACACCGCTGCTGTTGCCTCTACTGCCCCTGTCTGACTCGAATCAACCATGTCAACAACCCCTCTATCGAACTCTGAAACAGATCGCCGAGAGATACTGTCACGACAACTTCCCAGACAGAAACCTGACCTGAGGCCTTCCGGGTGTCAGAATTGACAACTGTGAGCGAAATCGACACCGAAACCGACTCCCAATGGCTCGACGACAACGACCTTGAAACCGTCCGCGCCCGCGTCCCGATGGTGTATGTCGAGGCCGTTCCGGTCAGGCTCGACGAACTTGGCCAAGTCACTCACGTCGGGCTTTTACTACGCGCCATGCCTGACGGCACGATCTCGCGAGCCCTTGTGTCTGGTCGGGTCATGTGGGGTGAGACGATCCGCGAAGCGCTCATGCGCAACCTCGACAAAGACCTAGGCCCTCAGGCTTTCCCAAGGCTACCGGCGTCTCCGACACCGTTCACGGTCGCCGAGTACATGCCAGACCCAACCCAGACTGGGTTCCACGACCCGCGCCAGCACTCGGTGAACCTCGCCTATGTAGTACCGATCGAAGGCGAGGCCGCAGCCTCACAAGAGGTGCTCGACTTCGCTTGGCTCACCACCGACGAAGCCGCGGGTGTCGCGGTGTCGAAGGAGATGACTGGTGGCCAGGATCGCATCGTGCGCCGGGCTCTAGGTTTTGTCGGGCGCCTTCCTTAACGATGACTGTCGAGTCACCCGCAGGCCTGGCGGCACTCGATTTGTTGCGGCCCATCTGCTTGGCGTTGCCAGAAGTCAACGAGCGTCGAAGCCACATGACCCCGACGTTCTTCGTTCGTGACAAAAAGGTCTTGTGCCACCTGTGGGAAGACCACCATGGCGACGGCGAATTGGGAATATGGTGCCCGGCCCCACCAGGAGTTCAGGCCGACGTGGTCGAGCGCGAACCCGACCGCTTCTACGTGCCCAAATATGTCGGGCATCGGGGTTGGATTGGCATGCGCCTCAACATCGACCCAGACTGGGACGAAGTCGCGGCCGTGATCGACGATGCCTACCGGGTGGCGGCCCCCAAGACTCTGGTAAAGATCCTCGACCAACGTTGAACCGACACCGCGAGGGTGTCCCATCAGCTGCTGATGTCGGTGTGGGTGATGGTCCCGTTACTTAGGCTCCGCCAGAACCGATCAGCGCTGCCATCGCCGACCTCGCGCAAAGCGAGGCCTTTGCGGGTATTCAGCTGTGCGACCTCAAGCACCCAAGCGCCGGAAGCGCCTGGGTAGTCGCTGGGAAGACCCGCTTCACCGTGCCTCGGAGACCTAGCAACGACGGGTTACGATGCGAACGTCGTGAACCTCAGCCCGACATCATCCCACCAAACTTCCAGATCAACCCGGTTCTCGTCGTTTGGTTGCGCCAGATCTTCCGGCAGAACTCCAGCGATGACCACACCAGACTGACACTGCAGAGGCGAGGACGTCAGGGTTATCGCACATGATACAACTGCGTCGTCTGGGAGCGGCGGGGCTTCGGGAGGAGACGACGTGAACCGAGTGATGTTAGCCAAGAGTCGCAATGTAAGGATGTTCGGTTCTTGGCCTGACAGAGACCGCCGGAGTACGTCCCAACCCGCGGGCCACGACTCTTGGGTCGGAAATCCCTCGGGTAGCTCAACCTCGGCTGGTGAGACTTGCAGTGTTGTCGCAGTTTGGTTGGCCTGTTCAGTGGCCGTCGAAGTCACGTCTTGGCAGGCGGCTAGTGCGAGCAAACCCATCACGACTGCGACGAGTCCTGAGCGTCGCCTAGCCGAGCACCATCGTGGCATCACTAATCTCGGCCCTTCGGTTGGGGTTGTTGCTGTACTGCCAGTAGCCGCGGACGCGTCTGCACGACTGCGACTCCGCGGACCCGCCTCGGCGACTTCGCGGCCCATATCGACGACGGCCAGCTTCACATCAGATACGTTCCTTGCCATCGCGGTCCCTTTCCTCGGGATCGATCTAGGCCAGCCAACACTTGCCATCCGGCAGGCAACCGGAGGGGAGACCACCACTCTCCTCACATCAGCAGCTTCTGGACCAACGTTGAACCGACACCACCCCATAGTTGGGAAGGACCCCCGATGCACGACCTAGTCATTCGTAACGGTCAGCTAGTCGATGGCACGGGGAATGCCTCGGTAGACGACGTCGATATCGCCATCGACGGTTCGATCATTACCAAGATCGAACCCGCTGGCGCCATCGGAGCCTGCCACCGCGAAATCGACGCCTCCGGCATGATCGTTACCCCGGGTTTTGTCGACATTCACACTCACTACGACGGCCAAGCTACCTGGGATCCGAACCTCGAGCCATCTTCTCCCCACGGCGTTACCACCGTTGTTATGGGCAACTGCGGTGTCGGGTTTGCCCCAGCCGACCCCGACAGGCACGAGTGGTTGATTGAACTAATGGAGGGCGTCGAGGACATTCCCGGCGCGGCCCTAAGCGAAGGCCTCACCTGGGACTGGGAAACATTTCCGGAGTATCTCGATGCGCTCGACCGGCGCGAGTTCGCGGTCGATGTCGCCGCGATGGTGGCCCACGGTCCGGTAAGGGCATACGTGATGGGCGATCGCGGTGCCAACAACGAACCGGCGACCTCCGACGACATTGCCCAGATGGCCGAAATCGTGGCCGAAGCTGTCGAGGCTGGCGCCATGGGATTTTCGACCAGCCGAACTATCGCCCACCGGGCCATGAACGGCGAACCAGTTCCCGGAACGTTTGCCGCCGAAGACGAACTGTTCGGCCTAGGGCGAGCGCTTCAGCGCGTTGGCAAGGGCCTATTCGAGGTCGCACCGGCTGGTGTTGCCGGCGAGGACATCGTCAAGCCCCATGCCGAAATGGAATGGATGATTCGTTTGGCCAAAGACATCGAACGGCCGGTTACGTGGCTAATGCTCCAGAACCTTGTGGCCCCAGACGACTGGCGCGAGTTCATGGAGCTATCGGCCAAAGCCCAGGCCGATGGCCACAGCGTGATCCCACAAGTTGCGGGACGGCCGTTCGGGATGTTGCTTGGACTTCAGGGGCGTCATCGGTTTCGCGACTGCCCAACGTTTGCGCCGCTTCTCGACCTCAGTGTGGCCGACCAAGCCGAGGTTATGCGCGACCCCAAGCTGCGTCGCCGACTCATCAGCGAGTCCCGCGATCAAGAACTCGAACTCGCCAGCTCGAATCCGATCGCAGCCATCTTTCTGCGCGCTCACGATCGCACGTACGTGTTAGGCGACCCGGTCAGCTACGAACCAGACGCGGCCGATTCCATCGCCGG
>JAADHX010000419.1 GCA_013151655.1 Actinomycetota bacterium | reverse complement strand
TTGATCGGATTCATGGCGAGATCGCTCCCTTTCGGCTTGTGATCAGCCCGTACATTTCGGGTCGGCGGTATCGATCGAAGTCGAACAGCGTCTCTTTGTATTGTTTGCACCAGTCGAGGTCACACGTCGCAATCACGAGTTCGTCACCAGTCGTGACCGCTTGGGCCGCGATCTGCCCGGAAGGGGCAATGATCGCGGACTGCGCGAGAGATTCGACCCCTTCTTCGGTACCGCCCTTCGCGACACCAACGACCCAGGTGCCGTTCTGGTAGGCACCGGCCTGCATCACTAAGTGGTTATGGAAGCCTTGCAGCAGGTTCTGCCCGGGATCTGGCGCGTAGTAGATCGGGGTGTTGTAGCCAATCATGATCAGCTCGACGCCCTGCAACCCCATCACGCGGTAGGTCTCAGGCCAGCGACGATCGTTGCAGGTGGCCATTCCGACAACCCCGCCAAACGCCGAGTACACCCCGAACCCCTCTTGTGACTCTTCGAAGTAGCGGCGTTCGAGGTGCTGGAATTCACGCTCGGGTTCATGCGTCTCGTGACCGGGAATATGCACCTTGCGGTAGTGGCCCACGACCGAGCCGTCACGCTCGACGAGAATTGTCGTGTTGAATCGCCGACCGTCACTGGTCATTTCGGCGTATCCGAGGCTGAAGCCGACACCCAGGCGCTGTGCCTCATCGAACAACGGCTGGGTGACGGCGTTCGGCATCGAGGTCTCGTAGTAGCTGTCGAGCTCGGTGAGATCTCCCGTGATCTCGTCTCCCTCACCATCATCGAGATGCCAGCGTGGGAAGAACGTGGTCAAGGCCAGTTCGGGGAATACGACCAGCTGACAGCCCGCCTCAGCGGCACCGTGGAGCAGGTCAATCAGCCGAGCGACGACCTCGGAGCGCGGCTCGTCACGGGCAATCGGGCCTAGCTGGGCAGCTGCAATTCGAAGTGTGCGCATCAGAATTCTGTCTCCGTCAGGCTTAGTAGGGTCTGTAGTAACACGTTGGCTCCGGCTTCGATGTCGACCGCTTCGGTGAATTCGGTGACGTTGTGGCTGATCCCGTTGACGCTAGGGACAAACACCATGGCGGTCGGGCAAACTCGCGCGAGCATCTGGGCATCGTGGCCTGCACCCGATGGCAGCCGCCGCGACGAGAGGTGCTGTTTGTGGGCAGCAGCTTCGACCATGTCGATCACTCGGGGATCGAAACTGACCGGCTCGAACCGAGCCAGCGTTCGCGACTCGACCTCGACACCTTCAGAGGTTGCGATCTCGTCGATATAGCTACGGACCCTTTCTTCTGCGTCTTGGAGCAGACTCTCGTCGGTATTGCGAAGATCGATGGTCATGGTGACCACGTCGGGAACCACGTTGATCAGGTTTGGCTCAAAGTTCATTACTCCCACTGTGGCGACCTGGCTAGGACCCATTTCGAGCGCCAGGTCACGGATGAAACAGCAGACTCGAGATGCGACGACCCCTGGATCGTGGCGCATCCGGAGCGGTGTTGTGCCGGCATGGCATGACTGCCCCTGGAGCGTGAGTTCGGTCCACGAGATGCCCTGCACGCCCTCGACTACACCTATCGTCACGTCCTCGTCTTCAAGTACCGGGCCCTGCTCGATATGTAGCTCGACGAAGGCATGCGGGGCGGGGCCCGGACACGGAACGGGGCCTCTATATCCGATTCGGGTCAGCTCATCGCCCACATTCACTCCGTCAGCGTCTTCGATCTCGAGTGCATCCTCAATCGGCATTCCCCCGACGTAGACGAGGCTGCCCAGCATGTCGGGAGCGAAACGAGCGCCTTCTTCGTCGGTGAACCAACCAACGGCGAGCGGACGCTCCAGGGTGACTCCGCTGGTGATGACGGTTTCGATCACCTCAAGGCCTGCGAGAACCCCGAGATTGCCGTCGTAACGTCCGCCCGTAGCAACTGTGTCGATGTGCGAACCGGTCATTACCGGTGCCACGTCGGCAGTGTGGGGCATCGTCGCGATTACGTTCCCGACGCCATCGATACTGATGTCGAGATCTAGGTCCTGCATCCACGTCATCACAAGATCGCGGCCCGCCTTGTCGTCATCGGTCAGAGCCAGCCGGGCGCAGCCAATCGTGCCCTCGATCTTGCCAATCTCGCCAAGCTCATTGATACGGCGTATAAGGCGATCAGGATCTATGCGAAGATCTGAATACGATGGCGTCACGGTTGCGAAGTCTGCACCCATCTTAACATTTTGTCAAGGTCATTGTGATATACAATGCAAGAATGACCGATGTACGCATGGAAGTACTTGTCGAACCGTTCAAAGAAAACGATCCAGGGCCGCACGTAACAGCGGTTGTTACCGCCGCGCGCGATGCCGGTCTCAGAGTCGACATGGGTCCGTTCGCGACGACCGTTCTGGGAGGCGTCGACGAAGTCGTCGCAGCTAGCGCACCGATGATGGAGGCCGGATTCGCGGCGGGCGCAACCGCCATACAGTTGCGAGTAGAAACACTGTGAGTACCGGCGCCGACAATTTCGTCAGGGCCTTGCGGCCGATCGTCGAAACGCTCGGTGGCAGCATCGTGCCCGAGCGTTCCAGCCGGCCAGGCGACCACCCCATCGAGTGGGATGGTGAGGTCGTTGGATACCTTCGCGGATCCGAGCTGCATGGGGCGCTCGATCGCCAAATACACGGCGTCGAGCGCGAGTTCGGAGTGCGGCTGGCCGACATGGACCGAGGCCAAAAGCAGGCGGCCATCCGCCAACTCGATCAACGCGGCGCGTTTCTCCTGCGAGGAGCCGTCGACGACGTCGCCGGGTGGATGGGCGTAAGTCGTGTCACGCTCTACTCCTACCTCAATGCGCTCAACGCCGACGCTTCCAGTTGAAACAACCGCCGGTGCCGGAACGACCACTGCTCGGAGGCAACCATGAGTGCTGACCTAATCATTTCTGGTGCGGATCTGATCGCGACCGTCGACGCAGATCGACGAGAGCTGCGAAATGGCTGGATCGCCATCGAGAGCGGTGTTATCTCCGCGATCGGTGGCCCCACTGACCCACAGCCGAACGCCGAGCGGGTGCTCCAGGCAGACGGCTGCCTGGTTACTCCGGGCCTGATCAACACTCACCACCACCTCTTCCAGAACCTCACTCGGGCCTATTCTCCGATGACGTCTGCTCCCCTATTTGGGTGGCTAAAAACGTTGTACCCAATGTGGCGCCAACTCGACGAAGAAGCGTCGTACGTATCGGCATGGATCGGCCTCGCCGAACTAGCACTCGGGGGTTGCACCACCTCGACAGATCATCTCTACCTCCATCCGGCTGGTTCCGGCGACCTCATAACTGCCGAGATCGAGGCTGCGAGCGACATTGGCATGCGTTTCCATCCGACCCACGGGTCAATGAGCCTGTCAGAGAAAGACGGTGGTCTGCCTCCCGACGACGTCGTGATGGACGAAGACGAGATCCTCGCGGAAAGCGAACGCCTCGTGGCAGCGCACCACAACACATCCCATGGAGCAATGACCCGAATCGCCCTCGCGCCGTGCTCCCCGTTCTCAGTCACGCCCGACTTGATGCGCCGAACCGCAGAGCTAGCCGAGCGCCTCGATGTTCGGTTGCATACACACCTCGCTGAGAACGAGGAGGACGATGCATTCTCAATCGAGAAGTTCGGGCGCCGATGCATCGACCAGTTCGAAGAAGTCGGATGGTGCACCGACCGCAGCTGGGTCGCGCACTGCGTGCGGCCAAATCCTGACGAGATAGCCCGCCTCGGCCGAGCACAGGTCGGTGTCGCTCACTGCCCGAGTTCGAACCTCATCCTCAGCTC
>JAADHX010000292.1 GCA_013151655.1 Actinomycetota bacterium | reverse complement strand
TCTTTGTGGCGTGTGCCACGGATTCATCGGCAACCGCATGTTGTTCTCGCGTCGACTCGAAGCCAATGCCATGATTCTCGAGGGAGCCACACCGGCCCAGGTCGACCAGGTGCTGTTCGACTACGGCTTCCCGATGGGGCCCTTTGCTATGTCCGATCTGGCGGGCCTCGACATTGGCTGGAACGAAGCAGAGTCATCCTCGTCGACACTGCGCGATGTCATTTGCGAGTCGGGCCGAAGAGGCCAAAAGAACGGTCGGGGCTACTACACCTACGACCCCGAAACTCGGGCGTCAACGCCAGACCCCGAGGTCGAGCAGATGGTGCGCGACTGGGCCGCCAAGGAAGGTATCGAACAACGAGAGGTCACCGACCAGGAGATCCTCGAAAGGTGCCTCTACCCGATGATTAACGAAGGCGCCAAAATCCTCGAAGAAGGAATCGCCATCCGGGGCAGCGATATCGACGTCGTTTGGATCAACGGATACGGCTGGCCTCGCTACACCGGTGGCCCCATGTTCTGGGCCGACAGTATCGGCGCCGCCGAAGTTGTCGCCAAGATCAAACAGTATTCCGAAAGTGTCGGCGGCAACCACTGGGACCTGTCGCCCCTACTCGCCCAGATAGCCGAAGATGGCGGGCGTCTATCGAGTTACACCAACTAGGCGGATGTAGCGAGATGGCCGACTTGGCCGATAAGTGGACCAATAAGTGTCTTGGCACCAAGGCGTCGAGCGCCGAGTTTTCGAAGTACGACCTTGTCGCCAAACCGTACTACCAGCTGGCCGAAAGCTCAGACGACGCCGATGCGATCGACGAGGAATTTGAGATTGCGGTCTGCGATCTAGGCCTCTATCTAACGGGCCAAGCCGCCGACAAAGCCAAGTTCATTAGCCAGCTTGGCGCGGCCATGAGCGAGATCGGGTTCGCCATTCTGGTCAACCATGGCATCGCCCCAACGTTGTACGAACAAGCCGAGGCTTGGATCACCGAGTTGTTCACAACGGTTTCGCTCCAAGACAAGATGAAGTACCGAGCGGCACGGCATGGATCGGTCAGCGAGGGGTATTTTCCCATCCACGAAACGAGCGACATCCACCCCGACCTTGTGGAGGGTTGGGTGTTTGGTCGCCGGGCATTTCGCCTGGGCGAGGAAGAGTTTGACGCGGCCGAACTTTGGCCCAAACCAGAACTCGAAGCGCTGTTTCGTCAACTTGTCGAGGCTGGCACCGCGCTATTCCAGCCGATCATGTCCGCCATCATCGAATATCTCGGCGCCGACCCAGACTTGTACGTCGACCGGCTGACGCGGCCGAATTTTGGCCAACGGCTCAACTACTACCCAGCGATGAAGGCCGAACATGATGCCAGCGGTGCCGGCCGGTTGCTCGGCCACGAGGACATCGACCTCTTCACCCTTTTGCCTGCGCCAACCATCGAGGGCCTTCAAGCCCTCAATCGGGCCGGCAAGTGGGTGCGGATTCAAGCGCCAGCTGGCTCGATCGTGTTGAACACCGGTGACTACCTCCAACGCATTTCGAACGATGTGCTGCCTTCCACCACCCACCGGGTGAGCCCGCCCCGCGACCCCGCCGACGGCAAACGAGTCAGGGTCAGCTTCCCCCTTGCGGCTTATCTGCGCCCCAACGAATTGCTCGAAGTATTGCCGTGTTTCGAGAACCCGAAGTACGACCCCATCAGGGTCATAACGTTCCACACCGGCTCCACAGCGAAGTTCTACGGCGATGACTACGCCGTCGAATCGCCAGTCTGAACAAGTGCAGCAATCCGCAAACACCTGAACCTAAAGTAGAGTCCGAGCATGTCCCTCGCCGACGAGAAGTACCTGCTGCTCACCACGCTCCGCAAGAGCGGTAAGACGGTACCAACGCCAGTGTGGATCACCCCGCTCAACGACGGAACGATGGGTTTCTACACCAGCTCTGGTTCGGGTAAGGCAAAGCGCCTCGCCCATACTTCGCGCGTGACGGTGCAGCCATGCAACTCTCGGGGCAAGGTCACTGAGGGCACCGAACCTACCGACGGCACGGCAACAACGGTCACAGGCTCAGATCTCGACGAGATCCGCACCAAGATCACAGACAAGTACGGGTTCGCCACCAAGATCACGAAGCTGCTCGGGACCATCGGCGGCATCGTTAAGCGCAACCGCATCCCCTACGGAGACTTGGGCGTAGTCATCTCGGTCCCAGGCAGTCCCGAGGCAACCACCCAGGACTGAGCTAGGCGCCACAGACCGCTTCCTCGCCAACCGAAGAGCGTCTAGCGGCCGCGACAATGGCAGCTCCAGCCGCCATCAAGGCGACGCCTCCGACGCTTGCGGTCGCTATCGACGCGCCAGTTCGGGCCAGACTCGGAGCTGATGGTGTGGTTTCTTGATCCGGCAACGGAGTCGGTGGCGGCAGAATCAGCGGCGCTTCGGCGGGCGAATCGATAACGGGAACGGGAATTCCGGCTTCTTCCAGCAACTCCTCGCCCCTCTCAACGAGTTCGTACCGACGGCTGTCGAAGATACGGACCGTCTTGTCCTTGAACGGGCTTAACCACTCGTAGCCACCCCCGTCCCACAGCGTCATGAACGCCGCTTTGCAGACTTCGGTCGGGACCGCTGGAGCGTAGGAACAAAGGTGCAGGTTCATTGCTTCGGCGTCAGCGGCGGTGAGCGCGTACCGGTGCTCAGCGGCAGTGATGGACGCTCTGCTACGAAGTTTCGTCTTAGCGTTTGGCCCCCGCGGATAACCCCAGTCAGGGCTTAACTTGTAGACAGTTAGCTGTTCGCAATTGCCTTTCTCGACCGCAGCGACCACAGATCCAGGGCCGGACAGGATCGCCACACCGGCAACGCCTGAACCCACGAGGAACTCGCGGCGGCCAAGCGTGACGCTCACGTTCTCACCTACGGCTCTTCGGCTGAACTCGATAGCTCACGGCGTGCTTCGCCGACTGAGCGAGCGAGTTGGGGCAGCTTTGTGCTGCCAAACAACAGCACAACAATGGCGAGGACAATTATCATTTCTGTCGGTCCCACTGGCATTGACACGGTCTTTCTCTAGAAGGTCGAACTGGCCCTGGGAGCCACACACACATGAAACTCATCTCGACGTTGTGCAATGCACCAGAGGCGGCATGGGTCCTAAGCTCCGACAACGCTCGGCGACGATCTGCGGTTGACCAGTCGTCTTGAAATCCTCGGAAGGCATTGAGCCCGCCCATTGGTTATCCCACTCAGCGCGGGCCGAAGCCCGCGCCTTTAAGGACAGCTTTAAGGCGGATGCCTCCGTCATCAGAAGTCGTAACAGTCGGTCAGTTACAAATCAGAGCCGGGAGCCCGTAAGCCAGTGACCTATCGCCCCGTTGTCGAGGTCCGTTTCATAGGAATGTGGCATCCAGGACCTGTTCCTGAACTGTGGCTACATGCCTATCGGTCACCAACAGGCTTGAAGTGAGCGTCAGGGATGAGACCTGAGCTAACGGGTTCAGCCGGTTGGCGCACTGGGTGGTTGCGTGGGCCTTACCTACCGGCGCGGCCGCTGAGTCACATTCGATGAAGCGTACTATTGCGCCGAAGTTACGGCTATTAGTGACTCTAACTAAACATCTGGGCTCAACATAGGGCAGACTCGGAGGGTTCACCAACGCCGAGGGGTTACTGATGGCTAGTTCCGATTCTTTGAGTGTCGATCCGAAATATCTGAGCAAGCTTCACTACCGTTGCATCGGCCCAACTCGCGGCGGTCGAGTCGTTGCTGTGGCGGCCGATCCGCAGAAGCAGTCGGTGTTCTATTTCGGTAGCTGTGCTGGTGGCGTTTGGAAGTCTGACGATGCCGGTCAGTACTGGGAGAACATTAGCGACGGGTTCTTCACGTCGGCTTCGATCGGCGCTCTTGCAGTCGCCCCTTCTGATGGCAACGTCATCTACGCCGGTACCGGTGAGTCGACTATTCGCCTCGATGTCACCCATGGCGATGGCGTCTACAAGTCGACCGACGCCGGAGTCACCTGGGCCCACATCGGGCTCGAAGAGAGTCGCCACATCGGCGAGATTCGCGTGCACCCGACCAACCCCGACATTGTCTATGTAGCGGCGCTCGGTCACATGTCGCGCGACAACCCCGAACGTGGGCTCTACCGGACGACTGACGGCGGCAAGAACTGGGAGCTCATTCTGCACGTCAGCGATGGCGCGGGTGCAGTCGACATTTCGCTCGACCCGAACAATCCCCGCATCCTGTTCGCCACCATCTGGCAGGCAAGGCGCACGTTCTGGTCAATCGACAGCGGCGGACCTGATTCCGGTCTGTGGCGCTCACGCGATAGCGGCGATACGTGGGAGAACATCAGCACCAACAAGGGCATGCCTGAAGGCACTCTCGGCAAGATCGGCGTGTCGATTTCACCGGCGCAATCGGGCCGAGTGTTTGCCATGATCGAAGCCGAAGGCCGCAAACGCGGGTTGTACCGCTCTGACGACATCGGCGAGTCATGGGAGCAGATATCGGACAAGCCCGAACTGGGCTGGCGGCCTTGGTACTACGAACACGTAATCGCCCACCCGACCGACCCAGACACCGTCTACGTCATGAACATGAAGGCCTGGGTTTCCATCGACGGCGGCAAGAACTTCGAACTCTTTCACACCCCGCACGGCGATAACCACGCATTGTGGATCGACCCAACCAATCCCGACCGCATGATTGGTTGCGATGACGGTGGCGCTTGGGTTTCGCTCAATGCCGGCAACTCGTGGTCAACGATCTACAACCAATTGACGGCGCAGTTCTACCACATCGCAACCGACGATCAGTACCCATACATGGTGTACGGATCCCAGCAGGACAACTCAAGTATTGCGGTGCCAAGCCGCACCGGCACAGGCGCCATCAACTGGGGCGATTGTTACCCGCCAGGCACCGCCGAAAGCGGTTACGTCGCGCCCAAACCAGACGATCACAACATCGTGTACGTGGGTGCGATTGGTAGCTCGCCTGGCGGCGGCGATGCCCTCCAGCGCTACGACCACAAGACCAAACAGATCCAACTGGTTAGCGTCTGGCCAGAGGCCTACCACGACGGCAATACCGCCGAGGTACGTTTCCAGTGGACATACCCCATTGTGTTCTCACCACAGGACACCGGTGTGTTGTACGCCTGCGGCAACAAGGTGTTCAAGTCGACGAACGAAGGTCATAGCTGGGAAGCCATCAGCGAAGACCTCACCTACGCCGACCCCGAATGGCCCACTCACTATGGATACTGCCGGTGCCGGGATGTACGCCACGGTGTTCTCGTTCATGGCATCGGCCCATAAGGCCGGCACGCTCATGACTGGCTCCGATGATGGCCTGGTCCATGTCACCCATAACGAAGGGGCCGAGTGGACCAACGTAACCCCAGACGATCTGCCCAAGTTCAGCCAGGTCACTATGTTGGCCGAGTCGCCTCATAACGAAGGCACGGTTTACATGACCGTCGCCCGCCACAAGATGGGCGACTATGCGCCGTACGTCTACAAGACGGCCGACTTTGGTGCTTCTTGGGCTCGAATCGACAGTGGCCTCCCAGCTAGCGATTTCTGCCGGGTCATTCGTGAGGATCCGAACCGCGAGGGGCTCCTATATGTGGGCACCGAGCTTGGTGTGTTTGTTTCGTTCGACGATGGCGCCAACTGGCAATCGCTGCAAGCCGACCTACCCGTCACACCTGTCTATGACCTGCTGATCAAAGACACCGACCTCATCATTGCCACCCACGGTCGATCCATCTGGATCCTCGACGACCTCACACAACTACACCAACTCGCTTCGCGAGCTGCTAGTCATGGCAACCATCTGCTGAAGCCCCGCGATGTTGTGCGGACACCAGATGATCTGTTCGCCGGGTTCATGGAGTCGCTTGGCGGCAAGTGCTACCACGTGAGCATCGGCCAGAACGCCACGTACTACGTCGATGAGCACGAGACCGGCCACAAAACCAAGAGACTTCTCGACGCCGGCGAAGACCTCGAAAGAGGCGCTCGCATCACCTACTACCTCGAAGCCGCAGCCGTTGACGAAGCCGTGCTAACCATCGACGACGCCGACGGCAACAGAGTCGACTCGTTCTCGAGCGTGATTCCAGAGGCCAAGTTGGATCGCCACGGTCTGTACATCACCGCCGTTGCTGGGATGAACAGCTTCCAGTGGCCCATGACCTATCCGGCGGGCGTGAAGATGGTCGATACCGAGTATCACGACCGACCCGGCGGACCGATCGCCAAACCAGGCACATACACCGCCACTCTTACCGTTGGCGACTGGTCAGAGTCACAGACTTTCGATCTGGTCAAGGACCCACGTGTCACCACCGACGACGCCGACCTCGCCGAGCAGTTCGACCTACTGAGGACAATTCAAGACAAGTTGTCTGACACAGCGACGGCCGTTAACACCATCAGAGGCCTGCGCGATCAGTTGGCTGCATGGGGCCAACGCCTTGGTTCCGACGAGACCAGCGACCACGCCGCCGTGGTCGCTTCTGGCACCGAGCTATACCAAAGCCTGCGAGACGTCGAAGACAAACTGGTGCAACGCGAGTTGACATCGCCAGGCGACAGTTTGAACTATCGCGAGATGTTGTTCGAGAAGCTCAGCTCGTTGCCACCAGTTGTTGCCAGCGCCGATAGTAAGCCGACCGAGCAGTCGTACGCTGTGTACAAGAAGCTCTCGGGCCAGATCGATGCCGAACTTGAGACGTTGACAGCCCTTACCGGAACCGAGTTGGCCAGCGTCAACGCCGAACTCGCCCGTCTTGGCCACGGCGCTATCGGCATCTAACCGCTACGAATGGAGATACTCACCGCTATAGCGGTTCTCGTACTCGTCTATATGTCGTTTACCGTCTCGGCCTCGGCCGGGCTCGGTGGATCGCTGCTGCTCGTACCAACCCTTGCCCTGTTCTTGGGCTCTAAGGAAGGCGTAGCTCTAGCTGCGTTGCTGCTCGCTAGCAACAACGTGATGAAAATCATCGCCTACCGACGCACGCTTCCTTATAGAGCCGCGTCCGGAATCACGGTGCTCATCGTTATCGGCGCCGTTTTCGGATCGACCTTGCTGGTGAAGGCGCCCGTTGCATGGGTGACGGCAGGAATCGTTGTGATGTTTGCGGCGTCGGTCCTGGCCGAGCGCTACGAGGTCAAAAAGGTGCGTTCGGGGTTCGCGCCGTTCCTCGCCCTCGTATCTGGCGCGTCGAGCGGATTCTCGGGAACCTCAGGACCGCTCAAGGGCGTAGCGATTCGAAACCTCAACCTCGACCGGCGGCACTTCGTTGGCGCGGCATCGTTGGCATCGTTCGCTGGCGACGCCGCCAAAACCGCAATCTTTGCCGACGCCGAGCTTCTGGGACGCACCTCGGTGCTTGTGGCATTGGCGGCAATACCGCTAATGGCTCTCGGCACCTGGACCGGCTCGAGACTGAACAATCGCGCCGGCGAACAGACCTTCGCGGTGATGTTCTGGACGGTAATGGTTGGTTACACCGTGCGCCTAGGCATCTTGCTGTTCTAGGAAGCCGAGCCAGCAGTCAAAATTGACACCGCAGCGTCGGCCAAAACCTGGCAGCCCATCACGATGTCTTCTGGGGCACTGTCCTCGGCGAAGTCGTGGCTGATGCCACCAATGCTCGGGATGAACAACATGGCGCACGGCATGTGCCTCGACAACACCATTGGGTCGTGACCAGCGGCGCTCGGCATCTCCTGCCACAGGCCAGGCACGTTCGCTTCAGCGGCAACCCTGATGTGATCTTGCAGCCCGGTGTCCATCTCCGTGGCAACAATGGAGCGGCGGCTTGTGGCCTCAGTTTTAACGCCATCGGGTTTGGCTAGGTTCAGCTCATCGACCAGTCCGAGCACAGCTCTGTCCATCTCGGCGAGGGTGTCGTCGGACCCATCACGCATCTGCAACACAAGCTCTGCGTATCCGGGCACGATGCTCTCGGCGCCAGGCTCGATGCGGGCGTCTCCGATCGTCCACACGCTTGCGGCCGACGAGGCCCGAGTTAGTCGGTCCTGGACCTCAACGCCGAAGCCGAACATGGCCACCGCAGCATCCTTGCGTTTGGACATAGGTGTGGTTCCGGCATGGTTCTGCTCGCCTGTGAAGCTGACATCAAAGCCGTGAATGCCGACGATTGATGTCACCACTCCGATTAGTAGTTTCGCATCTTCGAGATGAGGACCCTGTTCGATGTGAGCCTCGAGATATCCGATGTGTTCGCCGGTACGAAAGCGCTGTCCTGGAACTTGGCTAAGGCCCACTCGTTCGACGGCATCGCCAACCGATTCGCCGTTGCTTGAAGTGTCGGCCAAATACGACTCGGGGAGTTCGCCGACGTAGGAACGGCTTCCAAGAAAGCTGCAATAGGTACCTTCTTCGTCGGCCCACGCCACCACGTCGATGGGTAGGTGTTCTGTGGCCTGGTCGGCACCGATCGACCTTGCGATCTCGATGGCGTACATGACGCCCATCGCACCATCGAGCCAGCCACCTTCTGGTTGGGTGTCTGAGTGCGAACCAATAAGCAACGTTGGCCCTGGGTTCTTGGATCGCCCGAACACATTTCCGACACCGTCGATGGTTGCATCGAGGGAGGCATCGGCCATCTCGGCCTTTAGCCACCGCCGGGCGGCCATGTCCTGATCCGAAAACGTTGGCCGAACCACACCTTTGCCCTGGCCACCGAAAGTTCGCAGTTTCTCAAGGCTTGCCAGTAAACGGTCGCCGTCGATCATCAGACCGAGACGTCTTCGCCTGGAAGATCGCCGTACGGACTGAACTCCTGGGCCAAGAGTGATGATGGATCCGACGACCAGTCGAGGCCCTCGACTTGGGCGCGGCTACGTCGACCTGTTGCCGAGCGCAAGAAGTCGTATGCCGTAGCGGACACCCATATGGTCGAATCGGCTTCTGGCGGCTCGTGGCGACCGGCATCGGCTAGGTCGACACCAAGACCAGTTCGATGGGCTTCGAGCATTCGACCCTGTTGCACCTCGACATAGTTGAGCGCGGCGTCAACGACCGCTGTGCTCTCGGTCTCGACAGGCAACCTGAGGGCGTGCTGCACATCTTGCATGTGAAGCGTCAGGTCGGCCCCAAGCCTAGTTCCCAGGACTGGCGCCTTCTCGACCAACGCACGCATGAACTCGTCGTAGCTCAGCCACTCGTCGCAGACGTCAGCGAGCGAATCGTTGGCCCGCGCCTCAACTTGAACCGCAGTGTTGCTGTCGGCCCCCAACCCTTCGCGCATTCCTTTAGCTAAGTCGGCATTGAGGCCACATACGTGTGCCGCCACATCCTTGACCGCCCAGGCCGGGTTCAGAGGCACAATCGTCGAAGTTTGTTCGGCGTCGAGCGACCGAAGCAGAGCAATACAACGGTCTCGAGTGTCGAAGTACAGATCGGACTGTTGGTCAGACATAGGTCGATCCTAGGCCAAGGTCGTTGTTGCCCATGATTCGGATTCATCGAGGAGGTATTGACAAATTCGATTTTCTATATGAGAGTGACGAGCGTGTCCCAAGCCACAATGTCTGCCCCCGCCATTGGCGTCATCGATCGGCGTGATACCGCCCTGGCGATGCTCGGGAAGCTTCGGCTCCGCGTTTTGGAAGCCTTGATCGTGCCTGGCTCGGCCACGACTGTCGCAGCTCAGCTCGGAGAATCGCGCCAGAAGATCAACTACCACCTACGGGCCCTCGAGAGTGTTGGCCTGGTAAACCTGGTCGAAGAACGACCTCGCCGGGGCGTCACCGAGCGAGTCGTGGTTGCTTCTGCTCGTTCCTACGTCGTCTCGACCGAAGTCCTCGGGCCAGTCGCAACCCGACCCCAAGACGTGGACCAGCTGTCGTCTCAGTACCTCATCGCCCTTGGCGCCAGGACAATTCGAGAAGTCAGCGAACTAGTCGAGAGCGCTGCCCAAGCGGGTAAGTCGCTGGCCACATTGTCGATCGACACCGAGATCAGGTTCCCGTCGGCCGCAGCCCGGGCCGAGTTCGCCAAAGAGTTCGCCGATTTCGTGGCGTCGATGGCGGCCAAGTATCACGACGAAACTACGCCCGCTGGGCGAAGTCACCGGGTAGTCATCACCGCCTACCCAGCACCCAAGGAGAACAACTGATGCCCGAGGATAGCCGCTCAATCGAACTCGAAGTCGAGGTAGAAGGCACCCCAGAAGAGGTCTGGAGGGCGATCGCTACCGGCCCGGGAATCTCGTCGTGGTATGTACCTCATAGTGTGGAGGAACATGAGGGCGGCGCGGCCATTGCGTCGTTCGGTGCTGGCCCTGAGATGCAAATGCCAGGACGCGTGGCCGCGTGGGATCCGCCGCATCGGGTGGTGTTCGATGGCGGCGAAGGGGTTGAGGGTCTGGCCTTCGAGTGGCTCATCGAAGCCAAGGACGGCGGAACCTGCATCGTGCGCCTGATCAACAGCGGCTTTGCTTCTGGTACCGACTGGGATGACCAGTACGACGCGATGACCGATGGTTGGGGGATGTTCATGTTCAACCTGCAACAGCACTTACTGCACTTCGGAGGCGAGTCGGCCACTCCAATGCTCCCAATGGCTCAATGGGTCGGGCCCCGCGAGAATGCACTCACGCGACTTTTCGAAACGATCGGGCTACCGGCATCTCCCTCGGTAGGCGACAGCGTGACGACCAGCGGTGTCAACGTGCCAGAGTTTGCGGGCACGATCGAACGAGTCGAACCGTGGCATATCGTTTTGAAACTCGAGAGCCCGTGCGCCGGCACAGCCTTGTTGGCCGCCGAGGGCAAAGGCGAAGAGGTCAGCGCGTCGGTTTGGGCCTACTTCTACGGTCCAGATCAGGCCGAAATCGCCGAACGCCAGCAAGCTCGATGGCAGAAGCTGCTCGATGCAGACCCTCGGCAAAGGTAGCTGTTCTGCGCCGCCGAGTGCGGCGTCCCAGCGGCCGACCTTAGGCGTCCGGATCTGAGCTGGGGTTGGGTGGCCGGCCGCGGCCTTTGCGGCGGAGTCGTGGGCCGGCTGGGCCCCTTTCCCACCATTGGGGCAGTCGGGTTGGTGCGCCGCTGTGGGATTTGAGGCGGTTGGTTTTGGGGCACAACATTTGGCCGTTGGCAACATCGGTTGGGCCGTCGGGATGCCACTCGATGATGTGATCGGCTTGGCAGCGTCGCGCTGGCCGTCCGCAGCCGCAGCGACAGTACCGATCTCGACAAACCAACGCTGTCTTTTGGACTGGCGTGAAAAATCGGGTCTTTTGGCCTAGATCGAGCACTTCACCATCAGCATCGAACACGACCCGTTGAATATGGGCATCGATTAGCAGCTCGACTGCTTTTGTGTAACTAATCGGTGTGCCATTCCCTAGCTCACACAACGCATCCTCAGGCTCGGGTGCTTTGCCAGGTAGCCCGGCGGCCAGTTTCAGTGCATAACCCAGATCGGCGATGCCAATGTGTACGTGCACAATAGGGGCGGGTGCACGTCTGGAGAGTGCTGCGTGGGCTCGTTGGGCCATGATCTCGAGAGCATCAACACGTCGTTGGGCTGGATCGCGCACCAGGTTGTCGACTGTGAACTTGCCCTTACCGAACTCGGCCTCGGCATCAGCCCATTCGTCTTTGAACAGCTGATCGACTATCGGGTCCAGAACGTTGGCGAACGCTTCGTACTGAACAGGAGTGAGAGTGCCAGACAGAATCCCGCGGCCGCCGATACTCTTGGACACGTGTAACGACCGTGCCGCCGCGTCGGAGGCATCTCGTTCGTCTGGTTCGCTGGTGTCGGCGGCGTCTTTCCATCTGGCGATGGCTTTGGCGAACGAATCCCAGTCGAACTCGATAGCCCAGGTGACAAGCCTCGGTTCCCATTCGACAAATGCGCCGTCGTAACGCCGAGCCAGACATTCGCCGAGTAGCCGGACATGATGAATCGAAATCAGGCCAGCCTCGAAAGCGGTTCGGGCGTCTGGCATTCGTTTGAGCTTGTACGCGCAAGCTGTGCGACGGCCAACATCGGGGCCAGGCAGGTTGGTACGCGAGCGAAGCATGGCCTTGATGTTGGCATGGCCGAGAGTGCTCCAGATCATGGATTCGTCGAGAGCTTCGATGTGCGAGCTATCGATGGCGTCGACGCTGCTGCGGAGGCGATCGAACATTTCGGTCATCGAGTTGAGGGCGTCGCCGGACAACAAGCTCAGATCGACATCGGCCGCGGCCTCGGCAGCGCGCACCAGGTCCTTCAACTCGGTGGGTGCACCCGAAGGTACCTCTATAGGCATGTATTGAGCCAGTGTGTCTGGCATCGACATGCTGCTCTTGAGTGAGGACAGAGAGTCCACACCAGGGCGGTTGTTGACTGGTATGCCATCATCTAACATGAGTGTCATAGTATCAACTAATCGAGCGGGTTCCTATTGTGTTCCCACACGTTCTCAAACAATCGGTCGGACAAACCACAGTCTAAACTCCAATAGATCACTCGCAATCGATGGGCCAAACCAACATGAATCGCGAAGACGCCATTGCCCATGCTGAGTCATATTTCGACGATGGCACGTTCAAGGCCGATCTGACACGGCGCGTGTCCATCCGAACCGAGAGCCCAGAGGTACAACGCCGGCCTGAGCTCTACCGATATCTCGAACAAGAACTCACGCCGTATCTAGCCGACATGGGCTTCACAAGCGAAGTGTTCGAGAATCCGCACACCGCAGGCTGCCCATTCCTCGTCGCCAAACGACACGAAAGCGACGATGCTCCGACTGTCATGTCGTACGGCCACGGCGATGTTGTTCGGGGTTATGACGATCAATGGGACGAAGGCCTCGACCCGTGGACGGTCGTCGAACGAGGCGAACGCTGGTATGGGCGCGGGACAGCCGACAACAAGGCTCAACACACCATCAACTTGGGAGCCATGCGGTCAGTTATCGCTACCCGTGGCAAGCTCGGTTTCAACGCGGTGCTGCTGTTCGAAACCGGCGAAGAGTGCGGCTCGCCTGGCCTGACCGAGTTCTGCGCCACACATGCCGATCTGTTTGCAGCCGATGTGTTCATCGCCTCGGACGGGCCCCGCATCCAACCAGACCGGCCAACGGTGTTTATGGGCTCGCGCGGCGCCTCCAACTTCACTATGACGCTCGACCTTCGCGACGGAGGTCACCACTCGGGTAACTGGGGAGGGCTCCTTGCCAACCCCGGCGTCGTCATCGCCAACGCTCTGGCCACCATGATCGACCAACACGGCCAGGTTCTAGTCGATGGCTGGCAAGCTCCACCCATGACCGACTCGGTCAGAGCAGCTATCGCCAAGCTCACGGTAGGTGGTGAAGATGGCCCGGCCATCGACTCGAACTGGGGACAGCCTGGCCTGACGCCAGCCGAACGAGTCTTCGGGTCAAACACCTTCGAGGTGCTCGCGTTCGAGACCGGTAATCCGCGGAACCCGGTCAACGCCATCCCGCCGAAGGCGACAGTCACCGGTCATCTTCGTTTCGTCGACGGCACAAATGCCGACGACTTGTTGCCTGCCCTTCGCCGTCATCTCGACGAGCGAGGTTATGAGGCAGTAGAGGTCAAAGCCGAGGCAGTGGTCATGAAGGCCCCGCGCTTAGACCCGTCTCATCCGTGGGCCCAGTGGGCGATCGGCTCAATCTCCGACACCACCGGCGATGAGGTCGCGGTCATACCCAACCTTGGCGGTTCGTTGCCAAACGATGTGTTCGCCAGAGTCCTCGGCCTGCCCACGATCTGGGTGCCTCACTCCTACGCCGGCTGTTCCCAACACGCGCCAAACGAACACGTGCTCGCGCCGCTGTGTCGTGAGGCGTTACAGATCATGGCTGGCCTCTGGTGGGACCTTGGTTCTGGAACCACTCCCCCACCTATCCCTAGCTAAGGGCCGTCAGGCGACGGCGGCTTCGATCTCTTCTTTGACCGCGTCGGTCAGCAGATCGATGACACCAACGGTCTCGAAGTTCTGCACCACCTGCGACACCTTCGAAGCGCCAGTGATGACGGTCGACACGTTCGGGTTCTTGGTACACCACGCCAGCGCCAGCTGAGCCATCGTGCAACCCAGACGATCTGCGATTGGGCGAAGGCGTTCGACGCGGGCGATCTCGTCGGCGTCGGTGAGACGTTCGGCTAACCATCCATATCCGTCGAGAGCACCGCGAGAGCCCTCAGGAACACCGTCTTTGTACTTGCCAGTGAGCAGACCCGATGCAAGCGGACTCCAGATGGTGTTGCCGTACCCGTAGTCGTGTTGGATGCGGGCGTATTCGTTCTCTACCTTGTTGCGCTCGAACAAGTTGTATTGGCTCTGTTCGGTGATCGGCTTGTGCAGGTGGTGGCGTTCGGCGATCTCGATGGCCGCCCGAATATCGTCGGCTGACCATTCACTAGTGCCCCAGTAGAGCGCCTTGCCAGACGCAATGATGTCGTGCATGGCGAACACGGTTTCTTCCATCGGCGTGTGGGCGTCGGACCGGTGGCAGTAGAACACGTCGACGAAATCGAGGCCGAGACGTTCGAGCGAACCGTCGATCGATTGCATGAGGTACTTGCGGTTGGTTGTGTTGTTCATGTTTGGCACGTCGGGCCGAAGACCCCAGAACGCTTTGGTGGTGATGACGTAACTCCACCGTTCCCAGCCAAGCTCGCGAAGAGCATGACCCATGATCTCTTCGCTGCGACCACCAGCGTAAACCTCAGCGTTGTCGAAGAAGTTGCAGCCGGCATCGCCAGCAGCGGCCATGCATTCGACCGCGAGATTGTTATCGATTTGGTTGTCGAACGTAACCCAGCTACCGAACGACAACACGCTGACCTTCAGGCCACTGTTGCCAAGACGTCGGTATTCCATGTCGGGGTTTACTTTGGGAGTGCTCATCGAACGCACCCTACCTGTCTACCGACATGTCGATATCTGTCTACCGACAAAGTCGATAAACCGTTTGCCCCACCGCAGGGAAATCAGGCATCATCAACGGATGCCTACCAGCAGCTCTCTGTTCGCGTTCGCTGCACTGTCGTTTGCCCTAATTGCTGTACCTGGCCCCAGCGTCATGTTCATCGTGAGCCGCGGGGTCGCTCTGGGACGAAGGGCTGCGCTTCTGACCGTGGTCGGAAACACAGCTGGCATCTTCGCCCAAGTGCTGCTGGTAGCAGTCGGGGTCGGGGCTGTCGTCGAAAGATCCGCGGCCGCATTCACTGCACTCAAACTCGCCGGTGCGGCTTACCTTGTCATGCTCGGCCTACGCGCGGTTCGACATCGCGCCCATCTGGCTAGCGCTGCTCAGAATCCGAATCCGAGCCAGGACTCGGCGACCGCTACTCGGGCAGTGCTGGTCGAGGGATTCGTGGTCGGTTTGGCAAACCCGAAGGCGATCGTCTTCCTAGCGGCAATCTTGCCCCAATTCGTTAGCTCCAACGGATCACCAGCAGCCTTGCAAATGGCGGTTCTTGGCCTAGTCTTTGTTGCGATCGCGCTAGCGCTAGACAGTGTCTGGGCCATGGCTTCAGGGTCAGCTCGTCACTGGTTCGTGACCCAACCGAACCGGCTTTCACAACTAAGCGGCTTGGGCGGCTTGACAATGATCGCACTGGGTATCGGGCTAGCGGCAAGCGGCTCTAGGAACTAGCCCCGGAACAGCCAACTAAGCTGGTCGGCAGTGACATCTTCGCCTGCTGCTCCGATGATCCTGGTCCATGGTGCCTGGCACGGTTCTTGGTGTTGGCAGGAAGTAGGCGAACATCTCGAGCGCGAGCGCGTCGACGTTGCCGTCGTCACGCTGCCTGGCCATGACGATCCCGGTAGCCATCGGCGCAACTGGGCGCGAATGTCGGCATACATCGACACCGTGAGCGATGCCGCCAAGTCATTCGATCGACCCGCGGTGTTGGTCGGACATTCGATGGGCGGGTACGTAGTGCAGCGGTTCTTAGAGACCAACACTGCCGCCGCCGGCGTGTTGGTCGCATCAGTACCAAGGCGTGGTGCGCTCGGCGCGAATCTCCGCCTACTAAAGGACCATCCATTGCTCACCGCCAAGGCAACGGTGATGGCCGACTACTCGGGGCTAGTCGGCTCGACCGATTTGGTTGGCTCATTGTTCTTCAGACCAGAAACACCCGCCGAGATTGTCGAGTCGACTTACTCACAACTCCAGAACGAGTCGGCGTTGGCGATCAGCACCATGATTGTTCGCCCGCCACGGCCAAAACGAGTGACCACGCCGGTACATGTAGTCGCAGCATCAGACGACGCCATCTTTACGCTCGAAGAACAGCGCGATCTAGCAGTTGCCTATGGGACCGAACTTCAGATCGTCGCCAACTCCGGACACGACATAATGCTCGACACCAACTGGGAAACACTGGCTCAGATACTTGTCGACGTAGCTACGTCTGGCGGTCGGCCAACCGAGTGAAACCGTCGCGAGTCTGTGGCAGTTTCATGTCGAGTTCGCGTGTTGCCACAACAGTGCGAAGGATCTGGGCGGTACCTCCACCAATGGTGAACATCCGAACATCGCGATACATACGCTCAAGCGGGTTTCGACGCGAGTATCCGGCCGCGCCGAAAGTCTGTAGTGCGTCGCTCACGACTGCAATAGAGGCTTCGGCGGTGAAGATCTTGGCCTGAGCAGCCAGAGCCGGATCAGGGAACGGGCTCCCGTTAGGTCCGCGCGACTCAGCCGCTCTGTAGGTGAGGCTGCGGGCCGCTTCGAGCTTGACCGACATATCGGCGATCATGAACTGCAATCCCTGAAACTCAGCAATAGGACGGCCAAACTGGTGGCGTTGTTTCGCGAAGTTGACCGCAAGCTCATAGGCGCCGGCGGCGATGCCGAGCGCCACTGTTCCGGCGCCAACTCGCTGGGCGTTGTAGGCATTCATGAGATCGCCAAAACCACGCCGGAAGCCCGATGGCGGCGCCAACACCATGTCCGGACCAACTTCCATCTCTTGAAAGATGACCTCGACTTCGGGGATTCCTCGTAGCCCCATCGTGGGCTCACGGTCTCCGAAACTTAGGCCGGGAGTTTCATCTCGAATCGCCATAAACCCACCGATGCCCTCTTCGGTTCCGTCTTCGGCGAAGACCCTGGCGAAGATGAGGTGAAGTTTCGAAACCCCGCCGCCGGTAATCCAGTGCTTCTTGCCGTTCAGGACATAACTATCGCCGCGCCGATCGGCGCGGGTGGTCATCTCGGTTGCCGCGCTTCCGGCATCGGGTTCGGTTATGCAGATGGCTGGTTTATCTCCAGACAGCACAAACTCCGCAGCCAGCTTGCGCTGGGCGTCGGTGCCGTATTCCATAACGGCGGAGATGGCACCCATGTTGGCTTCGACCGCTATGCGGCCGGTCACGCCGCAAACCTTTGCCATCTCCTCGACAACAAGGACCGCGTCAAGGATCGAGTGTCCGGGCCCGCCAAATTCTGGCGGGACACACATCCCCGTAAACCCAGCTTCGTTGAGAGCGGCGACGTTGTCCCACGGGTACTGCTCGGTGCGGTCGACCTCGGCCGCGCGAGGGGCAACGACCTCGATTGCCAACGCTCTGGCCTTGGCCTGAATGGCGAGCTGTTCGTCTGTTAGTGACCAAGTCATGGCGTTAAGTCCGTCCGGTTCGCAGTGAGGGTGATGATCTCGCGTTGGGCGTTACTTCCACCAATGCGACAGGCATCTTGGCCGAGATCCGCCACCACATGGGCAAAACTACTGGTGTCGCCTGCGGCGAAAGCGCCAGCCGCGACGACCAACGGAGCCACAACATCTTGGAAGATGATGTCGTTCTCGCTATCGCCGAGCGGCCGGTCAGCCAAGCCACCGAGCCAGCGCTTGGCTCCAGGATGGTCGGGCCTCTTGGCAAAACTAAACGCGGCGTGCAGGTCGAGGAAACCACAGTTGTGGCGTTGCTCCGACTCGTCCCAGCGGTCAGCGACGCCATCCCATCTAGAGCCAACATCGAAGCCAGCCAGCTCGGCACGCCATAACAACGATGTCTGGTCACATAGACGAAAGGCGGTCGGTTTTGAGACCAGTCGATCGTCGAAGATGGCTAGCACTCGATCGATCTCGCCAGCGGCAAGATGGAACAGCGCCACGTGCCACCAAATGTGGGTCGACAGCTGATCTTGTTCTGGCCAGTTGTGATCTGAGCCCTCCAGAATCTCAAACGCCGCCACTGGATTGTTGGTGTGCTCGTACACGTGGACCAGCGCGTGTCTGGCCCACAAGTCGTCTGGGTCGGCCTCGAGGGCTGCTCTGCCAACTCGCTCGGCCTCAGCGAATTGACCAGTCTCTTCGAGGGCAAAACTATGTTGACTGGCGACGAAGTTGGCGCCGTGTCGATCGCCCCATTGGTCGACTGCCGCCAAACTCGACGCCATCCGGGCGTCGGTGTCGCCCACGTGCAGGTAGATGTCGTGTGCAAACCGGATCGCGGCGAAATCGGGGGCTTCGGCCGCGATTTCATCCCACATCGTGGCCGCCCGACTGAAGTTGCCGGCGAATAGTACATCGAGGGCTTCGGCATGCGCCTTCTCACGGGCAGGGGACGATGGCGCCCGCGAACGAACCCGGTCCACCTCGGCCACCAGGTCTCGCTCGTCGAAGCGGAGCCCACCCAGAATCGAGTACACCGAGTTAAAAACCCCGCCCATAACGAATGCCTCGTCGAGCGGATTGGCGGCTGCCAACTCGGCGTAGGCGTCGTCACGGAAGTGCAGAAACTGGTCCCATGCCTGGTTCCATGAGACGACACTCTCGAGCGACCCCGCGATCGGTTGACCCCAAACGTCGTTGCTCACTTCACGGCCACATGTAGGTGTTCGATTCCGTTCACGAAGTTGGAATCTACGAAAGTCGGTTCGCCGATGATGTCGAGCTGTATGCGGCGACGCAAGATCTCCTCGATGAGAATCGAGATCTCAAGCCTCGCCAGCGATGCACCAAGACAGAAATGGGCCCCTCCCCCGCCAAAGGCGACGTTGGGTGGAGGCGTCGGCCTGGCAACGTCGAACCGCTGGGGGTCGTCGAATACCGTCTCGTCGAAGTCGGCGGCGCAATACCACATGACCAACTTCTCGCCCTTAAGAACTTGAGTGCCTGCCAACTCGACGTCGCAGGTTGCGGTGCGCCTGAAGTAGAGGATCGGCGACGAGTAACGAATCACTTCCTCGGTGGCAGAGTCGAGCAGGTTCGAGTCTTGTCGCACCCGGTCGAACTCACTAGCGAACTCGACTAACTGAAGGGCCAAATGCGACATCGCCGATCGCGTTGTTTCATTGCCAGCGAAGATCATGAGCCGAAAGAAGTTCGCTAGCTCGGCATCGGTGAGAGTTTCGCCATCGATCTCGGCGCGAACGAGCTTGCTCATCAGGTCGTCTGCTGGGTTGGCTCGCTTCGTGGCGTTGAGCGACTTGGCGTACTCGTTGATGCCGTGGGCAGCCGGACTGTTGAACGGAAGCAGTCGGAGCGCGGTGGTGTTGCCATAGGCACCAGGGTCGAGCGGTTCGCTGCTCGTTCCGGCCACCAAATGATCTGACAACTCGATCATGTAGTCGTGGTCGGTCTCTGGCACACCCATCATGTCGCAAATGACGCCGATAGGGATCGGCGCGGCGACCAACTTGACCCAGTCGCCACCGCCCTCTCTGACTATGTTGTCGAGCGCGCGGTTGACTCGTTGTTCGATTGCGGGCCTATAACCCTGCACATGGCGAGGGGTAAATGCCGAGCTGACGATGCGCCGCAGCCGGGTGTGCATCGGGGGGTCCATGTCGATCATTGAGGCCCGAGCGTCAAGAGCGTCGGCGTCGATGTCGTAGAGCTGGATGTGCCCAACTTCGGACGAATAGGTCGTGGTGTCGCGGCTCACCTCGACCACGTCGCGGTGGCGGGAGACAGCCCAGAACCCGCCGGCGACATCGCCGGCGATCGGATTCCACGAGAGACCAGGTACGGCACGCACTTCTTCGAAAACGGCCTGAGGGATTCCGCGGCTATAGAGAGACGGGTCGGCCAGATCGACTGGCGTTGTGTGGCGGGTCGACACGGCTAGTTACCTCCGGCGTTGGCCTTCATGCCTACCGACAGAATTCCGTGCACGAAGTTCGACCGGGTACGTACCGGGTCGGAGGTCTGTTCGAGGTTGATCGACCGGTTAGCCATCTCCTCGATCAGAATCGAAATTTCGAGCCTCGCCAGGTATGCGCCAAGACACATGTGGGGTCCGCCCCCACCAAACGCAAGCTGTTCGTTGTGGTCGCGTCCGATGTCGAACCGAAACGGATCTTCGAACACGGCCTCATCGCGGTTCGCCGATGCGTACCACATCACAACCTTTTGCCCCGCTGCGATCTCAGTTCCGGCAAGAGTGGTGTCGCACGATGTTGTCCGCCGCATATGCAGGATCGGCGAAGACCAGCGGAGGACCTCTTCGGTGGCGCCGTCAAGCAATGACCGGTCATCGACGAATCGTTGCCACTGGTCCGGGTTCTCGGCCAGCACGATTGCGGCGTGACTCATCGCTGTTCGAGTGGTCTCGTTACCAGCGAAGATCAGTAAGTGGAACAGGTTGCGGAATTCCGAAGCCGACAGACGGCCGCCGTCGGCTTCAGCCTCGACAAGATGGCTGACGAGGTCGTCTCGACGGTCGGTGGTCCGCATCTGGTGAATCTTGGCTCCGTACTCGAACAACGCATGGCTGGCCGGGCTGTTGAACGGCAGCATTCGGAGCTCGGTGGTGTTGCCAAAGGCATCTGGGGGCAAGGACTGTGCATCGCCGGTTCCTTCAACTAAAAGGTTCGACAATTCGACCAGGAAGTCGGCGTCCTCGATGGGCACCCCGAGCATCGTCAGGATTACCCGAATTGGTAGTGGAGCCGCCACCATGTCTACCCAGTCGCCCTCACCGGCCTGTACAAACTCGTCTAGAAGTTCGCACGTGATGTCGCGCACCACTTCTTCCCAACGTCTGATGTTCTTCGGCGTGAACGCGCCAGCGATCAATCGCCGCAGCCGAGTGTGGTCTGGAGCGTCAGTGTCGATCAGCGAGCGCCGAGCCTCAAGTGCATCAGCCTCCAAGTCCCACAGGTTGGTGTGTCCGATAGCCGACGAGAACACCTGAGCGTTTCGCGACATCTCGCGAACATCGGCATGTCTGGTGACGGCCCAGAACCCGTCGTCGTTGTACGGATGCCACACGAGGCCAGGAGTTCTACGCATCTCAGCAAACCGCTCGTGGGGTATCCCATCGAGGTAAAGCTGGGGGTCGACGATGCTAGGAAATTCGTCGGCTACGGGGGTCATAGCTTCGTCGATAGTCATCAGGCTGGTGCGTTAGTGCCGAGGTATGCGGCCCTAACACCAGGATCGGCCTGTACCTCTGCCGGAGTTCCGACGGCGATGACCGCTCCCTGGTCGAGGCAATAGATTCGATCGCAGATACCGGTGATGAAGGCCAGGTCGTGGTCGATGACCAGTACCCCCGCTCCCACAATTCCGGCCATATGGCGCACCTGGGCGATCATCTCGAGCGACTCGGTGTCGCTCATGCCGCTGGTGGGTTCGTCGAGCAGGAGGAACGACGGCTGCAACGCTGCGGCTCTGGCCAGTTCGAGGCGGCGGGAGTTGCCGTAGTCGAGTGCAGAGGCCCGTCGGTCGCGGTACTCCCAAAGACCAGCGGCGGCGACCAACTCGTCGACACTTGGCCGAGACTTGTCGTCGGATCGGTTGATGCTGCGTTCGGCAACCAAGTACGGGACTTCGACGTTCTCGCGAACGGTGAGCGATGGGAACAGTCGAAGGTTCTGGAACGTGCGGACAAGACCGGCGCGGGCGATGGTGTGCGACGGTGCCGCGGTCAGGTCGGTGCCGGTCATGGTGACCTCGCCACTCGTTGGTTCGACCATGCCAGTGATGACATTTACAAGGGTGGTTTTGCCCGCTCCATTGGGGCCAATGAGGCCAACAATCTCGTGGCTAGACGCGGTGATCGATGCTCCGTTCAGAGCTCGGAAGCCACCAAAGTCGACCGTAACATCTGCTGCCCGAAGCTCCGCAGCGGCATCGTCGTCGAGGTCCATAAGGGCGACGACATCGGGAGTCGACTCCTTGCTTCGGAAGCGGCGGAAAAGCCAGTTGTCGAGCTCCCAGTCGGCGATGAGGCCATCAGAACGCCAAATCATAAACCCAATCATCGCTAGGCCTAGGAACACCCGTGGCAGCCCCTCGCGGAAAATCCAGTCGAGAGGAACTTCGTCCAAACCAATGCCGAACGCCTCGAAACCCTCCGAACCCAACCGGCGGGAAAGTTCCCGGCCTGCGGTTATGACCCCGACCCCGAGCATCGCTCCAGTGACGCTGTTGCGTCCGCCAACAACCAACATCACAAGAGTCAGCAGCGTGTAGTCGAAGAAGAAGAGGCCAGGAAGAATGCTGCCGACTTCGTACACGCGAAGCGAAGCGGCAGCGGCCACCACGGCCACCGAGATGAGTAACGCCGCAAGCTGTTGAACCGTCGGGTTGACACCCATGGCTCTGGCCGCCAAATCGTCGTCGCGAGATGCCTTGGCCAGACGACCGCTTCTGCTCTGGGCGAACAGCCTCGCAATCACTATCGCGGCGAGCAAGACGAGGTACACGGGCATCCGGGATGGGAGAGTTTCGCCAATGCCAAACGTAAGCCCGGCCCGGTCGCCGCCGGTGACGTCGACCCAGCCTCGTGCTACCTCGTGAGTTACGAACAGCAACGCCAAAGTGATAACCGTCGCGGCCACTGCTCCCGAACGGGCCCCAGACCGAGCCAACCCGACACCGATGACGACCGCGAACGCTACCGTGACAAGCACCGCAATAACCGTAGCCATAAAGGCGCCGACGCTGACATCGACAAGCCCGAACGGGGCATTGGGGATACGCGTAAGTTTGTCGACCGGATCGATGGCGAAGAGTGCGAACGTGTAGCCAGCGATGGCGCCAAAACCGACGTGGCCGAACGAAAAGACGCCGGTGTTACCAATATAGATCTGGAGGCCGACCACCATGATGGCGTCGATGAGCATTGCCGTTATGAGTTTGTCGGCAGCTCCGCCACTTTGGACCGCTGTGTAGATGAGTCCCGCTCCGACAAGAATGCCAAACAACAGAACGGACCCTGCGATAGGAAACACGATGTCGCGACGGTGGTTCGGAAACATCACACACGCTCCGCGTGAGCAACCGACACGAGGCCCTGGGGGCGGAAGATGAACAGCAGAGCTATCAACCCGAACACCACCCCGTCGGTTAGAGCCGCCGCCGTTCCTGGTAGTTGAGACCGCAGAAGGACCTCGGCTAGCCCTAGGGACAGTCCGCCAATAACTGCGCCTCGCATACTTCCAAGACCACCGATGAGGGCCGCGAGTACGCCCTTGAGCATCGGGTCAATCCCCGAACTAGGGGCAGTACTTCCTGCTCGCATGAGCCAGAAGATGGCGGCAATTCCGGCCAGCGCTCCCGACAACGCGAATGCCCCCCTAATCACACGGTCGGAGTTGATGCCCATAAGACGCGCCGCGTCGAAATCGGCAGCCGAGGCTCGCAAGGCCAAACCAAACATCGTCTTCTGGAGAATCGCAACAGTTGCCAGCAGCGCTATGGCAGTGACCCCAATAACGACGAGGTCGAAGATCTCGACGTTGATGGATCCGATCGAGATCGTATCAAACACCCAACCTGGCTCCGAGAACGTCTTAACCCTGGCCCCGACATACATAACGAAGACGGCCGACACGAAGAAATGGATCCCGAACGACGTGAGGACCAGCGTGAAGTCGCTGGCACCGCGAACCCGGCTGAACGCAATACGTTCGATGAGCAAGGACGTAAGAACCGAAACAACCACCACCATCGGCGCGACCAGATACCACGACCAGCCACTGCTGAACGCCCAGTAGGCGGCGTATCCGCTAACAGTAATGAGCTCGCCGTGGGCAAAGTTGAGCAGGTGCATCACGCCAAAGATGACCGCGATACCCAAGGCCAACAGCGAGTAGATGCTGCCGCGGCCGAGGCCATCGATGACGTTCTGAATGAGCTCGGTCATTCGTTAGAACTTCCCCCAACAAAGGTATCGAACAGATCTGTGCGTCCGAGCAGTTCGGCGCCGGTGCCTTGGGCTACAAGTTCGCCGCTACGCAGAACATAGGCACGGTCGGACACTTCGAGCATCCGTTGGGAGTTCTGCTCCACAACTAGGAGCGTGCGCCCTTGGTCGCGAAGTGTCTTGATGAGATCGAACACCAGATCAACCAAAACCGGAGCTAGACCCAAGGACGGTTCGTCCATCATGAGCAGACGAGGTTTAGACATGAGGGCTCTGGCAATCGCTAGCTGCTGGGCCTCGCCACCGGACAAAAAGCCAGCCGCAGTATCCCACTTGCCTCGTAGCACCTCGAACAAATCTGCTACTTCTTCGAGAGTTTGGGCCCGATCGGCGCGAGGCAACGTAACACCGCCGATCTTGAGGTTCTCTTCGACCGTCAGATCGACAAAGATTCGGCGGTGCTCAGGCACGAGCGCGAGCCCAGCTTTGAGCATCTTGTCCGGCGCACTTCCTGTGACGTCTTGAC
>JAADHX010000015.1:3841-8388 GCA_013151655.1 Actinomycetota bacterium | reverse complement strand
GGTCGCATCAACCTGCTGCGCCGACGCATCGAGATCACCGAAACGCTGTCTGAGGTCAACGGCAAGCTCTACGTGGTGCCACCCAAGACATGAGAGACCAGGACGATCGCAATCCCTCCGTTCGTCGCCGACGTACTCGGCGCTCGCATCGGACGGTTCACGAGCGGCGACCCGGAGAGCCTCGTGTTCACCACAGACTCAGGGACACCGCTGCGGTCGGCGAACTTCCGACGCAAGGTCTGGCTGCCGGCGATCGCCGAGATCGGCCAAGACAGGTTGCGACCCCATGACCTGCGTCATACGTGCGCATCACTCCTGATCGCTGCCGACGCGCATCCCCGCCACATCAAAGAGCACCTCGGCCACTCGAGCATCCGCGTGACGATGGACGTCTACGGACACCTCTACGAGGACTCGAAGGACGAAATCGCCGAACGCCTCGACCGGAAGCGGTCGGCCCGATAGGAACCGGACTCCACGACGCGCTGAATCCAGACGAATGCCTCGAAGAGCAGAACGCGCGTGAGGTCCTCCGGAGAACGACATGGGAAGAGCTCCATCGCTGGGCGGCATGTAGCCTTGGACCGAGAGCGAACCATCGGTGGGTTCGCCGCCGGCATAGTTCAAGCCTGAGGTCGGTAGGCCGTGTACAAGAGATTCGTTGCGATCGCGTTGGTCACAGCCACGGTGGCGGGTGCCTGCTCGCAACCCGTCTCGATCGAGCGAGTGACGTTGTCGGGCGACGAGACACGCCTCGAGATCATCTTCGATTCGTGCAACGCGCCCCTCGATGTAAACGTCATGGAGTCCGCCGATGCGGTGACGATCTCTGTGGACCGCATCGACCGCGATCTGTTCTCTGGAAACGATTGTCAGGACGTGCGCATCCACCAACTGAGTGCCGCGCTCGATGGCCGCCCCGTGATCGACGGAGCTACTGGTGCCCCGATCAACGTCCTCGACTCTCCCTCAGCGGACGAGTCCACATGGCCCTACGACACATCGCGTTTCACCCAGGGAGAGTACGAGGCGGCGCTTGACGACATGGTCGACTGCCTCATGGAGCGCGATCCGCAGGTCACTGCGTGGGTCTACCAATCGCTCGACTACAAGTGGTACTCGTGGAGCAAGAAACCCGACGCGAACGGGCTCGTATCGACCACGGCACTGGAGCCCTGCGAACAGGAACACCTCGCCCCCCTCAAGTAGAGCATCCACGACACGATGGATATCCACGGCCACCTTTGCGAAGGCCCGACGGACGAGATCGCTCAGCGCCTGGAGACGAGACAAGAAACCGGACCCATCCGCCAGGTGAGCCGCTGCGCGAATCGTCGCGGTCTCTCAGCGCCCTTTGGGATCACAGGAGACTATTGGCTGATGGCGAAAACCACACGCCGCAGGAGTCTTCTCAACTCCGGACCTGGACTCGAATCCACGACGATACGGGCTGCAGCCCGCTGTCGGACGACGTGTCTACCGGCGGCGACAACACCCCGACACACCTGCATGCCTTGGAGAATCTGCGCTGTGCACCTCGACAGAAACCACTGACGATCATGTCGGAACCCAATCAAGGACGAATCGAGACTGGCCGACGACTGAACGTCCCGAGCCGTCTCGCACATCTGGGAGGCCTGCCGCGTGAGAGAGCGATTCCTACGCAGTTCGATCTCACGGTTGGAGAGCGGACGTTTGGGAAGAGCCGCACCCCAACCCAACTACTTCGTGCTGTCCTCGATAGTGGGAGCGGCCACACGTCCTACCCGCGGCACGATCCAATCGGAGATGAGGTATCTCAGAGCGTCACAGTTGGACCCTGACGCCTTCATTGCACCAGAGATTGGCCCGGAGACGAAGTCCACCGAAAGGCGCGAATCATCGGTCGCCTCGACGAAGTCATAGTCAACGCTTGAGACAGTCCAGATCTCGATGTACGGAAACTCCCCACCATCGATCTCGTCCTCAACAACGAAGTCGTGAGCCTCGAAAGCAAGATCGCCCTGAAAGAACCAGAGATTCTCATAGCGGCGATCACCCTCAGATGTGATGAAGTCAGTGACAAAGATGCGGTCAAACTCCAACGGGACGAGTGCGAGGTACCTATCGTGGATTGTCTCGACTCGGTCAATCAGCGGCTCGGCCATGTCGAGACTCCTCAGATACTCCCTGAACTCTTGATTCACCCCAGCTCCTCTCGTTGTCGTTCCCTCGCTCCGACAATCATGCCATCAAGGTAGTGGCTCATGTGACCGATGTAATTGGTCGAGAACTCGTTCGATGAGTAATCCCACTGCCACATTTCGCGTTCGTCCGACGAAACACGTTGTCGCTCGTAGTACGGGTGCAACAGCTCTCTCACCACACCATGGACAACGGTCGCCACCTGGAACTCGATAGATAGATCGACCTTCTCTGTATCCCACCGCATCTTCGGAATCTCGAATGTGTGCCACAGATTGAAGTGAGCGGCGTAGTAACCGACGTCGTGCGCAGCGAAGTCAACCTCGCAGGCAACGTGATCCGCCTCACAACAGGCTGCTAGCTCGCTGGTCACCTTCGCTACTCCATCGAGGTAGCGCACAAGGATCGACGTACGGAGGATGTCTCCGATTTTCGCGAACCAGTTTTCGGGAACAACCCAGTCGTCCTCGGGTTGGTCAGGGAACCTGTCATTGTCGACAACGTTCTTCCTGAAGGTCTTCTCAACGAGAGAATCGAACGGCTTGATGAAGACGCTCGGTGCGAGGCTGTCTCGCGGTAGGAGTTCGACACCGTTGGCTATTCGGTATTCAGCGTCGACCCGCGCGAGCCCTGTCTTGATCTCCTCCCAGAACTCACTCTCCATGAAATCGGCCCGCATCTGTCTTGAGACGGTGTCGTAATGCGTCCTGCGCTCGGGACCTATCTCGATGTCGAGTTCCCGCCGAAGCCAGTCGCGGTAGCCTTCGATGTCCGTCGGTCTGTCGACCATCGTCGCTAGCGGCGCTTCTTGGAGTTAGCCAGTGTCCGCCCAGCAGCAGACCGAGAAGCTCTGCTCGCAGTTGAGTTGCTCAGAGTCTTGCCAGCACGACTGGCAGTCTTCCGGGAAACTGATCTCTTGTGTGCCATGTGCATTGCCCCCGTCGCTGAATCCACCGCCGACCTTGAACGCTATCACGATACAGCAGATGAGGGACAGTTGTTCGAACCGTCTGCGCTCACAGTCACCATGGGGCGCTATCACATGCCCGATGGGGTCATCTCAGGGCCCTCGACGCATCATCTGACCCGACGATGAGGCCGTCTGCTCGCTCAACACCCGACCTCGACAAGCCCCCAGATGAATGACACCATCACAGTGAAGCGCCCCGAGTCTCTATGAAACCCGGGGCGCTTCAGGTGTTTTCGACAGGCTCTGAAATCGGCGCAGCCATGTTGGACCGGCTCCTGCACAAGAGCGTCGTCTTCAACATCGACGGTGACTCCTACCGCCTCGGGGCCCACCAAGCCCGCAACCAACAATTCCGACCGAAAGGAGGAAACAACTAACCTTCAGACCCGACCCAGGGTGAGGAATTACTGCGATGAGCAACCCTGGGAAATTTCAGTGATCGCCATCACCGCCTCGCACCAAGCGAAAGCCATGCGGGTGCGTTCGTCGTGCGGGATCAATCTGCATTCCCGTTTGCGCAGACCGCATCGCTCGCCAACGCTTCGCTGTTCGATGCCGCGACTGCCGTGGCACGCCTACAAGATTGGGAATCACTCGACGCTCTCACCAAGGCTGCTGGCGACTTTGATGAGTCGTTTGGTCTCCTACAGGCGGAAGCCGAGCCTGTCATCTAGAGGTTGAGAATGGTGTTCTTCGTGCGTTGCGAGTCTGAACGTCCGTCGTACCAACCCACGGCGAATTCGTAGGTTCTCATGATGCCGGCGGTCACTGGTTCCTCGAAGTAGAAATCGAAGAACTCGCCCGGATGCAGGGTATGGATAGTCATGATTCTGTATCCCATCGAGGTGGCTACCTGCTCGATGGTTGAGCTTCCCGCTTCGGACAGCTCTTTGGCTACACCAACCGTGTACGAAACGCTCTTTGCGGGCGCTCGTCCGGTGTTGCGGAGGCGCAAATAGTAGACCCATTCGTACGTCCACATACCTTCCCTCATGATGGGGTATTCACGTACGAATGGCGTGACTTCTATGTGGGCGCTGATCCGGTCCTGCTTCTCCCATTCGTGTTCTCGGGTCTCGATCTTCCGTATTTCTAGTCCCTGTCTCCATGTGAGGATGCCGGTGAAGGCAGCAACGGTGATGGCGATAAGCGAGATGATCCACGTCACGGGGTCGATTGGTGCCTCAACGTAGTTCTCAATGATCGTCTGAGGAATCGTCGTGTCGATGGACTGAGCGAACATGAGTGCTCACACTATCTGCTGCTCCATCCTTGCGCATAACCGGCTGGGAGGGATGATGTGACCGGTGTTGCACGCCCCGGCTGGGTGCGTGAGAGCGTTGTGACGAGTCCGTTCTGTTGCGGGTAGGCCGAGCTCCGGCTTGGGGTTCTG
>JAADHX010000015.1:0-3833 GCA_013151655.1 Actinomycetota bacterium | reverse complement strand
GCCCGTGGGAACACACCGCCATCGACGCTGACGGAAACGTGCCCCACAGAGGTGTCGCTGTGCATGGCCCACGCGAATAGCACCGCCCACAGCCCGGCTGGGCGTCACCCACTGCCAAGACTCACAGATCCGCTTCACGCGACGGCGAGATCGAACACAAACGGCAGTCCGGTCACCTGCTCGACGCGGCGCTTCTGTGCATCATCTGACCTGACGACGAAGCCGCTGCGAATTCAGGTGATCGTTGCATCACCTTCGACCAGAGTTCTTGTCGTCCCGTCGGCGAAGTGGGCCTGCGATGTGTTTGTACCGTTTCGCGTCGGGACACCCGATTGCAGCACATGGTCTGGAGGCCAACACATGCTAGAAGACAATCGACGCGATCCAGTCCGTCACTATCACATCCGCTACGGGACACCCGATCGGTCGGTGACCGTACATGCGTGCTCCCGCGCCGAAGCTCTGTCGCTGGCAAGAGACTCGGTCGGAACCGGCGTGCCAATCACAGTCGATCGGTTCGATTCGACAACCCACGCGACGATTGACGACGCGATCGATGCCGAATCCGTCGTGCCGGTTGAGAAGTCGTCGAGTTCTTAGTTGCCCGTAACCTCGGTCCAACCAATGTCTGGTGCTTTGGACCGCAGAGCGGACGACCCATCGGCATCGAGTAAGGTGTCAAACTTCCTGATCGTGTGCAGGAGCCCCTCGGTAATCGTTGGCAACGCGTCCCAGACCCGCTTTTCCGTTCGAGGACTGTTCAGGTGGCTGAGCTTTCCGCTGATGTCGCCGTACAGCGATCCTGCATCCTCCCCGAGTGCAGTCTTCGCATCGGGTCGGTGTTTGGTATTCCAGTCCGCGACGTAGTGGCTGGCGCGGATTCGATCCGCGCCCACGTAGAAGAACTCCAAGAGGGTGCGCACGTGAATGCACTGCGCCTCAAGCAGTGCGTTGCTAATCCACTCGGTTGCCCTGCCCGAATCGATGTTCTCGACAGCAACGCGAAACGGCTTCGATCGCAGCAAATGCATCCCGCAGAGCATGTCGATCTCGTAGCCCATGTCCTCGAGAACGATGAGCAGCGTTCTTGTCGTGTAATTCTTGGTCATGGGTACGAGCTACGCAAATACGGACCAGCTAGGAACTCTCGGCGCTGCAATTCGCCAGCCGTTGGGCCGATGCCCAGCGCGTATCTGTCGACGTGGGCAGTAGGAGCTTGGGGTATTGGGGATGGCCCTGCTGCCGAGGTCTGGAGGATGGCGTCGCCCCTATTCGAGGCCTTTGTGGGGTCGCGGCGTGTGCTTTCGGTCGTAATGCCCCTGCCACCTATTCGCCATCATCACTTTCGCCCCGCTCCCTTTCCGCGAGCCGGTCGGCACGATCACTGACAGTGCTTGTTCGCTCTCTCAGAGCCTGGAGACGCTGCTGGGTGCTGTCAACATCAATCCTCTTCTCGGCGATGTCGGTGCCGAGCGCGTCAGTCTCTCTGTCCAACCGCTCGACCTCATTGGTAATCAATAGGCGCTCGCCCGCGTATTCAGTCACGGCCGATGCTACCGAAATCGCTGCCGACATCTGCAGACCTAAATTCACCCACAGGGCGATGGCCACGCCCAATATGGACAGTCCGAGAGTTTCACCACCCGCGTAGAAGACCACAACCCCCCACACTGAGGTAACCACCGTGAACACCAATGTCCCCAACAGCACTACGACGGAGCTGAAGTAGTAGCTGGCCCTTATCGCGTCATCCGCTGCGAGCAAGAGAGCAATCTTCTCTCTGGATGCCTTGCGATCGGCCTTCTTCTTGAGACGACTTATCCGATACTGTCTACCGCGCTCGTCGATACCTATCGCAGGCACGGCAAATGCAAGCAAGAGCCCTGCCACAATCGTTATCGCCATCGGGATCACATACATCATGGCTTCGGTGAATACCGGAGCGCACAGTTTGCGTGAGCCGTCCCTCCATTGGCATAGCTGTACTCAGTGATCGCGATCAATGCTGATGCCGCGTGCTTCATGGAATCGCAGCCTAGTGGGTGCTCACTAGATGCCCGGTCGCTGCGAAGAACCACCAGTGACCAGCACGATTGGCGGTCGACAGGCCATCTTTCGCTGATCACAAAACGCGACTTTCGTTGATCGCCAACACCCCAAATGAATCGCCCCGGGTTTCATAGAGACTCGGGGCGATTCAGTGTGGAAACCTCGCGCGGCTCGAGTCAGAGGCGGTCGTAGCTGCGGAGTACGAGAAGCGAATCGATCGTGACCTTGCCTCGCCACTCGCCTGCCGCGGCACCGGTTGGTGGCTCCCAACTGATCGGCCACCCACCGTCAGGGGCTTGGGCATCCTGGAGTACATCGAGGTGGTATTCGATGAGGTTGTCGTCGAACCAGCTACGAGCGAGATGCTGTGGAGTAGGGGCGAACTTCAGTGGAGACATGACATAACCGATCGTTTGGGGATCGTTGGTCACGAGGTCGTCGAGCACTCGGGTTCGGAGGCTCCCGATGGTGCGGTCAGCGAGCGCTGGATCACTCGGCGACCGGAGGAATTCGAGGACGCAGAGCGCGTCATGCTCGGTGAGTTCTGACGCCCCGTCAGCCAACACAGACCAGCAGAAATCGTTGGCGATGCTCACCCAGTCGTGTTCAACACCAGCACGGTGCAACAGACCCACGATCGCTGCCGTCGGGTTGAGGGACGCGTCGGTAGACGGTTGCCACCAAGGCGCTCTCGGTCCATCAGTGATGGACTCCAATGCGAATGGCAGGCCACCTTCCGCCGTCGCGACGCCAGCGCACCAGTCACACAATCGACCCACAATGTCTGGGTCGAAGTGGCCGACCTCGTCCAGGATTCGCAATGCCTGCTCAGCCCCGACCGGCTGGCTCGAAGCACCCCGGATATCCGGCTCGATCCCATTGCCGAATCCGCCGTCTTCATTCTGATAGGCGTGCAACGCTCGAATGACAGGTTCGCTGCCGGCAGCGTCGAACAACGCGGCGAAACGGTATCGGTCAACGAGGCGTCCGTTCAGCAGCACAAACTAGCGAGCACGATCAACAATGGTCGTCACCCGACCATTGTCCCATACCGGGAAGGACCGAGAATGCGCCACCCACAACCGACTGGGAGAGGTGATGTAGCCGGTGTGGCACTGAAGTGGCGCATCGTCCGCTCGAAGACGAAGGATGGAGTGTCATGGCTCCCGTCGTTTCAGGCGACGACAGGCCGTGTTGATTCGGGAAAACCATCACTGCAACGAGTACGTTCATCCGACAGCGTCGAACCATGGAACGCTTACTCACCATCGACGACGTAGCCGGCCTGCTCCAGATGCCGCTCGGCTGGGTTGAGCAGCAGATACGCATGGACTACCTCGAAGGCGTACTGCTCGGTTTCGAGTGGCGCATCGAACCCGAAGCCCTGCGCAGATACGTTGCTGATCGTCGAACCCTGACACCACTACTCGAAGCCGTGCCCGACACCGAGCCCCTGTGACGTTGCGGTTGCATGTCCCCCGCTGGCGGGCGTGCAACCACAGCAAGGTCACGGTCCATCCCTGACGACAACGACAACGATGCGTTCGTTAACGCTCAGATGTCTCCTGACGTGCACGCCGTCTGACGAATTCCTGAAGCCCACGTCAAGCACAGACGGTGAATACAATCCTTCGAATGCGAGCAAGAGCCCACCGCGCACACATCACTCCAGACAGAACCCCACTAATCCTGGAAGTCGGAGACAACGTCAAGATCGGGGAACGCAGTTCACATTGGCCAGCGTTCGTGTTCGTGACTGCTGCTGGAGGTGAGGGGTGGGTTCC
>JAADHX010000426.1 GCA_013151655.1 Actinomycetota bacterium | reverse complement strand
GAATCTGCCAGTCGATCGGGTTTAGCCCATCGGCAACCAACGCATCGTTGGCCGTTGAGAATGGGCGCGACCCGAGGAATCCGTTGTGAGCCGAAAGCGGGGATGGGTGAGCCGACTCGATAATCGTATGACGAGACGTGTCGATCATGGCCTTCTTCTTGCGCGCATGGGCGCCCCACAGGATGAACACCACCTTGTCGGGCTTGTCGTTGACGACCGAGATCACCCGATCTGTGAAGACCTCCCACCCCCAGCCCCGGTGGCTGGCTGCCGCGTGGGCCCTGACCGTCAACGCAGTGTTGAGCAGCAGTACGCCTTGACGGGCCCAACACTCCAGGTTGCCGTGATCGGGGGCGGCTAGGCCAAGGTCGGTGTTCATTTCTTTGTAGATGTTCTTCAGCGACGGCGGCGGCGGTACGCCATCCTGCACCGAGAAGCAGAGGCCGTGAGCCTGGCCGGGCCCGTGATACGGGTCTTGGCCCAGTATCACGACCCGACAGTCGTCGAACTTAGTGAGGTGCAGGGCAGCAAACACTTGGTCGCTAGGTGGGAATACCTGCGAAGCGGCGCGCTCAGCGGCCACGCGCTGTTGCAGAGTGACCCAGTAGTCCATCTCGAACTGGTCGCGCAGCAGTGGGTTCCAGTCCGTCTTTGGCACCAAAGCACAGTAGCTTTCCGACACAGGGAGGGTGACAGAGTTTGTACCACGAACGTTTCTGCGAAGAGCCCTTCTGGCAAGGAACCCGGTCGTCGGTGTTCACCGGCACCGGACTGCATCCGGACGCCTATACGAACACGGAGTTCTTCGAAGTCGAGCAAGACCGGCTGTACGAGCGGGCTTGGGTTGTGGTTGGTTGCGTCCCCGAAGTTGCCGATGTTGGTCGGCTGCTCGTTCGACGGGTTGGTCAACGGTCGGTAATCGTCGTCAGAGGCGCTGATGGCAAGGTTCGAGCGTTCCTCAACTCGTGTCGCCACCGTGGCACCGAGCTAGCCGAAGCCGACTGTTCTGTAAACGGAACCATTCGTTGTCCGTATCACCGCTGGGGGTACGGACTCGATGGCCAACTTAGAGCCACACCCTTCTTCGATGAAGTCGAACGGCCAGACTTCGACCGGGCCAACTTCGGACTGTTCGAGGTACGCGTAGCCACGTGGGGTCCGCTGATCTTCGTGTGTCTCAGCGACGCGACACCTCCGCTGCTGGCTTGGCTGGGCGACTTGCCACAGCGTTTGGCGGGTTACAAGCTCGACGAATGGTCGCTTCGCCGCGAGCAAACCCTCGAAATCGAAGCCAATTGGAAGCTCATCACCGAGAACTATCAGGAGTACTACCACCTGACGTGGATTCACCCCGAGCTATCCAAGGTTTCGCGGGTCGAGGACCACTCCCGTTTTCAGGGCCCCGGCATGTACGTAGGCCAAACAACGACGCCCGTTTCCAGCGGCGACAACGGCATCTGGTTGAGTCTCCCCCAAGCCGGCGATCTCGATGGCAGCGATTCGGTATCGGGACGTCATATCGCGTTGTTCCCCAACGTAATGATGTCGGTCCTGCCAAACCATCTGGCCGTACTGCGGATCGAGCCGACCGCACCCGGCCACACACGCGAGACTCTCTCGCTTTTGCTGCCCCCCGATGCCGTCACCGGCGGCGAGTCGTCAGTGGCGCAGGCCGACTTTGATGAGACCGCCGCGTTCTGGATCGATCTCAATAGCGAAGACATTGACATCTGTGAGCGGGGCCAACGCGGCCTGTCTCGGGGAGCGGTCCCACCGGGACCTCTGGCCCCGCGTTTCGAAGAACCGCTCAATCGGTTCCACAATATGGTGGCGGACATGTTCTGCGTTGATGACCTCGCCGGCTACCTGCCGCCAAGGGGTGACTGCCCCGGCGACGACGAGCGATACGGCACTTCAACCAACCCAAATCCGCCGTCGATCGACGTTGGCTAAACCGAGCGCGGCCTAGGGCTCAGCCTGTAGGCGCGCTGTGTGTGTCGGGGATAGCGGCTTTGATCACCGTCTCGGCGCGTTATTCGTCGCGTGACGGCTTCCGCCTTAGCCTCTTGGTCTGACCCGACTGTCGCTTTGCTTCGAGGCGACGACGGTTCGAACCCCGCGTCTTTCGGGTTGGTACACGCCTCTTTGGGGGAACAAGAGCGGCCCGAACACGACCGACCAACCGCTCGCCAGCGATGTCGCGGTTACGTGCCTGAGAACGTTCATCATCAACCACAACCCGAACAACAGCGCCGAGCACCGAGATGAGCAGGCTGCGCTGGTAGCCGTCGACAGCCACCGAGTCTGCAATATTCCACACCAACTCGACCCTGGTATTGGCCTTGTTGGCGTGCTGACCACCCGGGCCACCAGATTTCGTGAACCGTTCGACCAACTCGGCGTCGGGGATCGTTAACGAGCTGTTGACCTGAAGGGGCACCCGTTCAGTGTACGAATTGCGCATGGGGGTGGCACGTGATGCAGTGGAGGCCAGACAGTGCAAACTTCGACCCAGGGGAACCCGATGCAGTTAGACGGAGCGAATGTTCTAGTTACCGGCGCGTCTCGTGGGATTGGCGAGGCGCTTGCGTTGGCGTTCGCCCAAGAGGGCGCAACTGTTGTGGTCGCGGCACGTACCGAAGCACCGCTTCGTGAGCTCGCGACAAAGATTGAGGGTCACGCTCTTGTTGTCGACCTCACCGACGACGATCAGGTCGACAACCTGATCGAACGAGCCGAGGACCTTGTCGGAGGACTTGACGTACTCGTCAACAACGCCGGAGTCGAGACGACGCTTGGGTTAAGTGAGGAGTCAGTCGAAACCATTCGAGCGGTGACTCGGGTGAACCTCGAAGCGCCGATCCTGCTTACCCGTGCCGCGATCCCCGGGATGCATGCTCGCGGACGCGGCCACCTGGTCTTCACATCGAGCCTCGCAGGAACGTCTGGATTTCCAGGCCTGGCCACCTACGCTGGCACCAAGGCTGGGCTGACCAACTTTGCTGCGTCGATGCGCCTTGAGCTCAACGACACGAACATTGGCACCACCATCATTGCGCCAGGTCCGGTCGATACCCGCATGTGGACAGCGCTCGAAGACGAGCCCTACAGCGACGAGATGCTGAAACGAATGAATCGCTTCCACCTCATGCCGAAAATCTCGCCGACGAAGCTAGCGGCCAGAACCATCAAGGCTGTGAAGGCCGATAGCCGTCATGTGCGACACCCGAGGAGGCTCTCGGTCAACTTCTGGTTGAACGAGGCGCCACGACGCATCTCTGAGGGGCTGCTGACCGGCATCAAGTTCCGGACGCCTGTTAGCCCCGACGAACTGAAGTAGCTAACTCAACGCTGCAGGTGGACGTAACCAGCGATACGAGCCAGCCTTGCGCGCTGGGGCCGCCTAGTTTGGCGGGAAGACGCCCATGCCTTGGGCCTTCTCGGTCGACCAGAAAATAACGGAGATCTCTTCGATCAGCTCAAGCAGGTCGCGGCCATACTGCGGATCCATCGACTTCTTGGCTTCGCCAGCCGTACGGATGGCGCGCCAGAACACATCGTGGATCTGTGGGAACTCTTCGATATGGGCTGGGGTGAAGAAGTCGGCCCAGAGAACCATGAGGTGGTGCTTTACCTGCTCGGCTAGGTCTTCTTTGACCGAAATGCAACGGGCGCGAAACACTTCGTCGTCGGACCCGTGGTCCTTCTCAGCTGTCTTGAGAACCGACACTGCATCGATTTTGGCCTGCGCTGGGTCGTAAACGCCGCAGAACAGATCACAGTGAGCGTGGGCCACGGCGGCACCAGAGAAGAGTTTCTGCAACATTTGTATCT
>JAADHX010000296.1 GCA_013151655.1 Actinomycetota bacterium | reverse complement strand
GGTCGCTCTCGCCGACCACCTTCCCGGACGATGGATCGTAGAACGAGCGAAGTGGAATCCATCGAGCTCGATTCTCATCGAATCGCGCAACGAATACCGCACCTGGATCGGTAACGGAGGACGGGTCCACAAGAAATGACACCGCTGCAGCGCCGGCCCCTAGCTGGGATCCGAACATAGATACATCGGCTGGCCCACCCAGCACGACGGAGCTACGCGCGATGAGATCCGTCCGCGACGCAGAAGCCAATTGCTCAGGCGAGTCGATCCGAATCTGCCCATCGGCCTCGAGCGCCCCTGGAGGTATCGATACCTCCACACCCCCAACTCGAATCGATCCACCTTCGGTAACCGTTGCTTCGCCATTCCCGACAGAGGTGCAGGCGGCCGCGACCAGCATGGCCGCAGCTACTGCGGCGAGAGCGCGAATCCCGTTCGCCGACGTCACAACACAAACCTACGCGACCGGCGCCGCGCTGTGTCCATTATCTATCGAGCCACGCACGGTCGGTAACCAAGTGACGATCGACATGCCCACCACACTGGCCCTTGTCGAGGAAGCCAACGTGTAACACGCCCTAGGCCGCCAACAGACACCGGCCGGCCCGCAAAGGTGCAATCTTACGAGATCGCGCTGTACGCCGATGAGCCTCTCGAGCACATGGGGAGAATCACTCTCTCGCAGCAGCCGCCCTCACCGCCGAATCCTGATCCCCACCAGACTCGTCGGATTCTACGGCCACCAGGCCGGGACAAGCCGCCACTGCCGATCCCAAGGTACTCAAAATCCTCCGAAAGACCCGGACCGGTCCAATGTCTGTGATTGTGTGGGGGGCGATTCACGCTCGACACCGACGCCCCGCCATCCGAGTCATCAGGATCGACAACGGTCAACCCCACAACTCCTGCTCAATGGCTCCGAATCCGGGGCCCGCAATAGGTGGGACCTCCTTGGAGCGTCGCTCCTCGCTGATTGCCCAAGGGATCCTACGGTCTCGCGCTTCCACCAAATGCTGACGCTGTGCCAAGAGTCTGTATCGCGTTCCTGGCGATCTGCTCGTTCGCAGAGCGGATGATGCTCGGCATGCGGAAAAGGTCTGCGAGCCACCAGATCATGAACCCTCCCCCCGTGAACCAGAAGGCAAACTGCATACCCACCTTCCCGACGTAGAGGTAGTGCCAAGCGAGGAAGAGCCAGGCAAGCCATCCGATGGACTTCTTCTTCTTCTTCCGCTCATACTCGTTGAAGAACGCGTTCTGGGATTCCTGGTCCATTTGGCTGACGACATGCTGGATCGACGGAGGGAGCGACTTGATCGTCCGTGACTCGCTGGTCTCCTCTTTCGAGGACTGGAAGACCCGGTACGCCGCGAAACCGATGGCTCCGACTACCACGAGCGCAATGATGAGTCCGAGGCCGCCGCCACCGTCACCCCCCGACTGTGCGAATACGAGCAGAGCTTCCACAGTGTTCCTCCTCTCGACATCATCCCCCACCCAAACATATCAGCGGAATCTGAGCGCGCGGAGAAAGTTCTACCGGTGTCACTCTCGCCGCTGGCGTCGGGTGGGAATCCTCCGCCGAATCTGCACGTGCTAAATGGCGGTACCCCCGTTCAGGTCGGAGAGGTTGGCCATGACCATCTGGGAACAGCTGCTCGTCGGAACGGGTTGTCCTGTTCCTATTGCCTTCACCTTATGGCCTCAATGTCGTTGGGAGTTGACTGCATGCTCTTGATGGGGCGTTCAGGGCATGAGCGGTAAAGGCTGGCCTCGCAGGCGTCGCCTGAAACGGTGGTCGATTCTTGCAGCAGCCGGTTATGCACAGCCCTCCTCGATCACACCGAGCCCGTCGACGATGTAGATGGCAACCACGACATTCATCATCGTTGAGATGAGGGACGTAGCTGTAGCCCTCCGAGGTGGGGCCTTCAAAGAGGATGATCGGTGAATCGCCGACTTGTATGCGGGGACCGGTCGTCCCGGGTGTTGGCTCGCGGTGTCTTGTAGATCGTCGGCTGGGTTGGCTCGTGAATCGCCTGCCGCCTTCGGGTTCGCTCTCCCAGGGTGTGCCTCCCACCCGGCGATCGGCTGCGGTCTGGCTCAACAGAGGCGTGACACCGTTGTGGTTCTCAAACTCGGCATGCCGATCGCGGTTCTGCCATTACGGCGAGCGTATGGAGGAGGACGGATATGACTATCGGGGTTGATCCGCACAACAGTTCCTACACGGCTTCGGCTGTTGACCCGGCGACGAACACTGTTGTGGCATCGATGCGAGTCTGGCCGGCTATCGGATGTTGCTGAAATGGGCTCGACGATTCGGTGATCGACGATGGGCGATCGAGAAAGCGATCGGTCTTGGGTGCCATCTTGCCCAGTGGCTCGTGGCCCGCGAAAAGATCGTTGTTGATATCGCAACGACAGCAACGGCACGTGTTCGGGAACTGTCACGAGGCGGACGATGCAAGAACGATGTGATCGACGCGGCTGCAGCGGCAAGCATCGCTGCGTTCTACGGCGATGCTACCGAAGTGACCCCAAATGACGAGACGGCGGTGTTCGCCTTGTTGGAGGAACGCCGGGTGAACGTGGCGGCACAACGGGTCCGTACGGTCAACCAGCTCCACGCTCTACTCCGAGACCTCGTCCCGGGAGGCGCAAGAACCAACCTGAGCGCTGCTGTGGCGACTGGTCCGCTCCGATCGATTCGCCCAGCAACTGGGATCGAGCGGACCCGCAAGGAACTGGCACGAGACATCGTACGCGACATCCGCGGCCTCTATGCCGCCCTGGCCGACATAGCGTCTCGGATGAGCGAGGCGCTCGGCAACCGTGACACCCGGCTCCTGGAAGTCGACGGTGTGGGCCCAGTGCTCGCTGTGCGCCTGATCGATCGTACCGGGTAAGCCTCGGAATTGCCGAACACCGACGCATACGCCAGCTACGCCGGTGTCGACACCGCCGAGATCGCCAGCGGTAACCATACCCGGCACCGCCCATCTCGTAGTGGTGACCGTCAACTCAACGCAGCGCTCCACCTTGTCGCGTCCCCAAGATTCGTATGGCCAACAATGCTGGGCGACGATACTTCGACAAGAAGATCGTGGAAAGCAAGACCCCCAAAGAGGCCAAACGCGGTCTGGAGCGACGCATCGCAGCCAGCGCCTGGCTGATCATGGTCACCGACGAAAGACGCATCCACAAAACCACCCACACCCAGATCCGAGCTGCCTAACAAATACAGCGGCACCCCGGGAAAGTTGGAGGTTCTGGGTGTGCTACCACTGACATCATCCGCTGCTGGCCGGGGCACCCAATGCGATCTCGTCGCGAGACACCCGGTTCAATCCCAGGAAACCCCCGACCGGTTCAGTTGGCCGCGTAGGGTTGGATTGTGTCCTCCGTGAATGGGATTCGTGTTCTGGCTGTGATCGTCGCGGCATCCCTAGTGGCGGCCGCTTGTACGTCCGCTGGTGACGGTGCGGTTACGGTCGCGAACGGTGGGTCCGGCCAACTGAATGGTGTTGAGGTCTCGATTCCCCCACGGGCGTTGAATGCTGACGGCCAGATTCGGATTGACGCATCCGCGAAGGTGGTTCCTTCACCGCGGACGGATCTCGTCGCGCGTGGCTCCGTGTTGTTGAGCGATCCGGTCGATGTCTCCGTGGTCGGTTCTGAGCTGACAGCGGGCTCCGCCACAGTGTCGATCCCCGTGGATCCGTCTTCGGTCACCGATCCGGACGCGGTCTTTGTTGCGCGATTCGATGAGAATCGAGCTCGATGGATTCCACTTCGCTCGTTCTACGATCCATCGTCCGGGAAGGTGGTCGGCGAGAGCGACC
>JAADHX010000503.1 GCA_013151655.1 Actinomycetota bacterium | reverse complement strand
TGGCGCAAGGGTTTCAAGTTCTCTACCTATGCGACTTTCTGGATTCGCCAGTCGATCGGTCGAGCTCTCGATCAAAAGGCCAGCCTCGTTCGTTTGCCATCAGATCGATCGGCAAGCCTTCGAGCTGCCCTTCGGGCCAACTCGGGCGACCACGAAGCTCTCGACGACGAACACGCATGGTTGCAGCGCATCTCGACGCCAACCTCTCTCGATCGCTCCATCGGCGACGATGGCGACTCGACCCTGATCGACCTCGTGCCAGATATGAAGGACGGTCCCGAGGCCCTGGTGATGGATCAGTCGGAGCTCGACTTCGTCGTCGGCCTTCTCGACAACCTCGATGCCAGAGCCCGCCAAGCCGTCGAGCACCGGTTCGGTCTTCGTGATGGCGAGAAGCGCAGCTACCGCGAGGTAGGCGAAGAACTCGGAGTCACTGCCGAAGCCGCCCGCCGCCTAGTAAAACGGGCTGTAAACGATCTCCGCGAAGACGCCGAACGCATCGTCGCCGCTTAGTCGACCGAAATCGCTGGCATTGGTCTGGGATGTGCGCCAATATCTGCAACCGTGACCATGACCTGGACGCCATCAAGTTGGACAGATCGACCTGCTAAACAGCAGCCAACGTGGCCTGACGTCCACGCGGCGCAGGCTGCCATCGATGAATTGGCCGAGCGTCCACCGCTGATCTTCGCTGGCGAAGCCCGCCAGCTAACAGAACACCTCGGTCGCGTTGCCAGCGGCGAAGCCTTTCTGCTTCAGGCTGGCGACTGCGCCGAGAGTTTTCGCGTTGGCACCGCCGACGCCATCCGCGACAAGCTCAAGGTAATCCTTCAGATGGCGGCGGTAATGCAGTACTCAGGTGGCGTACCGGTGGTGAAGGTCGGCCGAATCGCGGGCCAGTTCGCCAAACCAAGATCCTCCGATACCGAAGTACGCGACGGTATCGAACTGCCTTCGTTCAGGGGACACATTGTCAACGACGTCGCTTTCGAAGCCTCGGCCAGGGTGCCAGACCCAACAAGGCTTCTGCACGCATACAACCAGTCGGCGTCGACGCTGAACCTGCTTAGGGCATTTACCCGAGGCGGCTACGCCGACATTCGCCAAGTTCACGCCTGGAACCTCGAGTTCGTAGCAGACAGCCCTGCAGGTAAGCGTTACGACGAGATTGCCGACGGCATCAATCGAGCCATGCGATTCATGGAATCGTGCGGCATCAACCTCGACGACACAAACATGCGCCAAGTCGACTTCTACACGTCGCACGAGGCCTTGCTGCTCAACTACGAGCAGGCGCTTACCCGCCGCGATTCCATCACCGGCGACTGGTACGACTGCTCGGCTCACATGTTGTGGGTTGGCGAACGCACCCGCGACTTAGACGGTGCCCACGTCCAGTTCCTCAGTGGCGTCCACAATCCAATCGGGTGCAAGGTCGGCCCCACCGTCGACCCCGACGAGCTGTTGGCTCTATGCGAGGTTCTAAACCCGGATCGGATACCAGGCCGACTCACCCTCATCACGCGCATGGGGGCAGACCTCCTCAGCACCAGGCTCCCTCCGCTACTCGCTGCCGTTCGAGACGCGGGCCACCCGGTCGTGTGGGCCTGCGATCCAATGCACGGCAACACCTTTAGCACCGAAGATGGAACAAAGACCCGCCATTTCGACTCGATCGTTCGCGAGGTAATCGAGTTCTTCAAGGCCCACCGCGACGCTGGTACCTGGCCTGGAGGTCTCCACGTCGAACTGACCGGCGACGATGTCACCGAATGCCTCGGCGGAAGCCACGACCTCGGCACCACCGACCTTAGAACGCGTTACGAAACCATCTGCGACCCCCGCCTCAATGCGCGACAATCGCTCGATTTGGCGTTCCGTACGGCCGAGGCACTCAGCTCACCGGCGAGCTAGATTCGGCTCTAGTTGTCGGCGACGACATAGAGCAAGCCGTCGCCAAACCCCGAACCGATGTTGGCCGAGAGTCGCAGTGGCGCGCCGGTCCTGACGTCGACAAAGAGCGTGCCACCAATCAAGCCAGACCATTCGAGCCCGTCGGCCACTGCGGCGATTGGTGTGACCGCAAACGGGGTTGAACCTGGTGCCGCGTCTGCCGATCGCTCGGCGATGCTGAAACCCACTCGGCTCGGCGCTTGATCGATCCCGAACGTACGCCAAGAGAGCCGCAGGATGAGCTCGCCGTTCTGTTCTGTCGCTACACCAACGATTGAGGCGTCGAGCGCGGCGGCCAGAGTGCATCGCGACCGAGCCGTGATCGACAGACAGGTTCCCGACGACGCGTTGACGCGAACAGCTCCGTTGATCAGGTATCTCCGCTCAGCAGGGGCCAGGTCTGATTCAGCGACGGGCGGAATCAGTGTTCCACCGAAGTCGATGTCGACTGCGACCTCGACGGTGAAGTTGAACTTTCTGACGAGCTGGGTCCAGCTCATCGATCCGGTGAGGTCCGCAGAACTGGCACTACCGTTGCCGGTCTCGGTTGCCGTCAGACCGGCCCCGACTGGCCGAGGAACGATCGGTTCGGTCTCTTCCACGAGGGTCCCATCGACATCGACCACGCCCTCCGCTGGGTTGTTGTCACTGTTCTGGCGAAATCGTTCGGTAGCGTTTGCGCTTGGCGTGCAGGCCGAAGCCAAGATCAACAACGCGAGCAGAAGCCGATAGGACACCTTGGTCCAGTCGACTCTGATCCCTGCTGCTCAAGCAGGAACTAGACCAGCAACCGCTCTGGCCTAGTTCCTGGCGAACTCAAGCTCGCCGCTACCGGGAAGGCCAACTGCGGTGAAAGGGTGCGGTCCACTGTCGACGTTAATGCCGAACTCCCAGTCGACGAACGCCGCCTCAACACTCTCACGAAGCGCGTCGATGCGATGGTCAGTCTTACGGCCAGCCGCGTCGGTTATCTCCACCACAAGCTCCGGCCAACCCAGCTGACCTCGTCCGAGCTCACGCCACGACAACACAACCCGAAGCCGGTCACCTACGAGTTCGGCCAGACCAACCAAAGAGCCATCGGTCGCCAGTGACACAGAACAGTCATCGATACTGGGTTCGGGAATACAAACGGTGGATCCGAGAGACCAGGCCAGATCTCCGTCAATTCTGTACCAACGGCTCAAGCGGGGCACGTCGACATCGGCCGAAGCGATGAGATCGAGGCCCACAAGTTGCTGATCGCTCAGCTCGAACAAGTCGACATCGAGCACGGCAGTTATATCGATGCGAACATCACGAAGTTCGACCTCTGTGTGCCACTCGCCCGAGCCGACTAAATCCGAAATGCGCTCGTCGACCTGATCGCGGTTCGGCCGAGCCAGATTCTCCAGCGGATCGAACCGCTCTCTGAACACAATTGCTCCATCATCGGACTCGGCATCGCCATCGATGTCGATCTCGATGTCGATGTTGCTGGCATGGTCGTCAGGCTGGACGAATCGGTCGGTCACCTCGGGACGGCGAAATCGCTCATCGACATCGGCTTGGACCTCGTCGGCAAAGGTGCAGCCGTTAGCGAACAGGCCTAACAAGACCAACACCACCGCCAGTTGATGGGAGCGGTAACGCTTGTTGTCAGGCTGGCGCTGATGGCACGTCGAATCAGTCATCAAAGTCGGAATCCGGAGCGCCCACCACAGCGGTCAAGTTTCGCTCATCGGACACAGAAGTAATCGGCGGGCTCACCAATCGTCGCAGTACTGCAACGTTGCGTGGTCACGGTCTTGCGACTGCGCTCTGCCTAGGCCGCTCGGGCTACGGGGTCGGCCCTAAGCCAGATGATCGACGAAACGCTCAAGCTGGCGAAGGTTACGGCACTCGAACACACCATCGCAGTGGGTCGCGTATTCGGTGATGACCGAATCGCCTGTATCCCAGTATGAGCGAGGCTCTGGGTTCAGCCAGAAGACGTGGCGAGCCCTCTTGCGAGATTCCTTCACAACCCAAGCATTGGTCGCGTGATAGTTGTTGCGTGCATCGCCGAGAAAGATCACGGTCGACTTCGAATTGATCTCGTGGCCCCACTTATCCCAGAACACTTCAAAGGCGTGGCCATAGTCGGAGTGCCCGTCGACCCAGATGACGTCGGCTTCGGTGTTGACGCGATGCACAGCGCGCGTGATGTCCTCTTCGCCCTGGAACATGTGAGTCACCTCATCGATGCCGTCAATGAACACAAAGGACCGCACCTTCGAGAACTGTGACGACAGTGCGTAGACCAGATGCAGAGTAAAGCGGGCGAAAGCAGCGACAGAGCCCGATATGTCGGCAACAACGATCAGTTCGGGCTTGTTTGGCCTCGGATGTTTGAACTTCGGTTCGGCCGGAACGCCTCCATAACTAAGTGACGCCCTAACGGTGGCCCTGAAGTCGAGCGCACCGCGTCGCTTGTGACGCCGCTTGCGGGCAAGACGAGCAGCTAGTTTGCGAGTGAGCGGCTGAATTGCCTTACGGATCGCCGCCATTTCGTCGCGGCTGGCGTGCATGAAGTCGACGTCTTCAGGCAACGGCTTTCGTAGCGTTTTGGCCATAGCTTCGGCGCCTCGGTCGGCCACTAGTCGGCGCCGAATCTCGGCCTCGATCTCCTTCTTGAGATCGTCGATGCGATGTTCGTACTCTTCGCGTTCTAGTTTGCGTTCGAGGTCGGTGAAACCGTCAGGAGCCGACTCTTCGCTCTCGGCGACTAGCCGTTCCATCATGGCTTCAAGGTCGAGGTTGCGCAGCGTCCGGTACAGGTAGTAGGTACCGCCAACAGGACGGCCAGGTTCCATCCCCGCGAACTTGGTGACCGCAGCGCGAGCCATGGCGCGCATCATGGCCTCATCGCCGTTCATCATGGCCCGATACAACATCTCAGCCAGCTGCTCGGGAGTCATGTCGCCCCCGCCACCCGAACCCTCGCCCTGCTGCTGCATCTGGTCCATCTGTTCTTGGAGCCAGTCTTCGAGTTCGGATGTATCTGCGGACGTATCACCCACCTTGTACTGGGGACCTCGATGGCTGAAATAGACTTCAAACACAGTCTCGAAAGCCTTCCAGTGGCTCTCGTTCTTGACCAAGGTGGTGGCCAATGCGTACTTGAACGCATCGCGATCCTCGATCGGAATATGCGTCATTGCTTCCATCGAATCGAGGCTCTCCGTGAGCGCGACCGGAAGGCCGGCACGGCGAAGTTCGACAATGAAACCAGACAGCAGATCGAGCATTAGTCGGACAGTTCTTTTGAGGTTTTCTCGATATCGGTCTGGTACTTCAACAAGATGTGGAGTGTCTCTTTGGCTTGATCGGCGTCGATGCTGTCGATTCCCAGCAGGACTAGGGTGCGAGCCCAGTCGAGAGTCTCAGAAACCGAAGGCGACTTCTTCAGTTCGAGTTGGCGGATCGAACGAACGATTCGTGCGATCTGGTCGGCGAGATGCTCGGTAACACCCTCGACTTTGGTGATCACGATTTCCTTCTCGCGATCCATCTCCGGGTAGTCGATGTGCAGGAACAGGCAGCGGCGTTTGAGCGCTTCGGAGAGCTCCCTGGTGTTGTTCGAGGTGAGAAACACCAATGGAATCTGCGTGGCCTCAACGGTTCCAAGCTCGGGAATCGACACCTGGTAGTCGGACAGAATCTCGAGCAACAACGCCTCGGTCTCGACCTCGACGCGATCGATCTCGTCGATGAGGAGCACAACTGGATCGTCGGCGCGTATGGCTTCGAGGAGCGGCCTCGTCATCAGGAACTCGTCGCTGAACAAGTCGTCGTGAAGGTCGTCCCACTCTTCGGCAGTGTTGCTGGCCCGCTCGGCTTGAATGCGCAAGAGTTGCTTCTTGTAGTTCCACTCATAAAGCGCCTTAGCCTCGTCGAGACCTTCATAACACTGAAGTCGAATCAGTCGCGCACCTATCATCTCGGCGACCGACTTGGCTAGCTGGGTCTTGCCAGTACCTGCCGGGCCCTCGACCAGAATCGGTTTTTGCAACCGGTCGGCCAAGAACACGACGCTGGCGATTCCATCGTCGGCTAGATACTCGACGCCGCGCAGGAGATCTCGAACCGACTCTACGTCGTCGAACCGATGATCGGGCGTGATGATGCTCATTCAGGTAACTCCAGGGGTGGGATAGATGGCGCGGCCTAGCCGCGGATGTGGCCGTCGCCATAGACGACGTACTTCAGGGTTGTCAGCTGCTCGAGACCCATCGGGCCCCTAGCATGCAGCTTCTGGGTCGAGATGCCGATCTCGGCACCGAAGCCGAATTCTTCACCGTCGACGAAACGAGTAGATGCGTTCACCAACGTGGCCGCCGCGTCTACTTCGCGGGTGAAGCGATCAGCGGCGCTGAGATCGTTGGTAACGATGGCCTCGCTGTGACCGGTCGAGGTCGCGTTGATGTGACCGATGGCGTCGTCGAGGTCGTCGACGATCTTGACCGACAGTTTGAGGTCGAGGAATTCGGTAGCGAAATCGTCTTCGGTGGCTGGAGCAATAGCCGACGACAGCCCGCACGCGGCTGCATCACCAACAAGCTCGACACCAGTGAGGGCCTCGACAGCCATTGGCACGAATTTGTCGGCGATCGCAGAATGAACCACCAACGATTCGGCTGCATTGCACACCGATGGGCGTTGCGTTTTGGAATTGACGATGATGTCGAGAGCCATATCGAGGTCGGCTGAAGCATCGACATAGACGTGACAGTTACCGTCGCCGTCGATGACATAAGGAACGGTGGCGTTCTTCAGAATCGACTCGATAAGGGAGCGTCCACCACGAGGGATTAGGCAGTCAATGAACTGCGGCATTTGCATGAACTCAGTTGCGGCCGCGTGGCTGACATCTTCGACCAGAACCAACGCGTCGTCGGGCAATCCGGCCTTTACGAGACCCTCGCGCAAGACGGCTGCAATTGCCATGTTTGACGAGATCGCCGCACCTGAGCCTCGCAAGAACGCAGCGTTGCCAGACTTGAGACAGAGTCCGTATGCATCGCTTGTTACGTTGGGTCGGCTCTCATAGATGATGGCAACAACACCAAGCGGAACATGCACTTGCTGGATGCGTAGGCCGTTGGGCCTGGTCCAGCCTTTCTTTACCGAACCAATCGGATCTTCGAGGCTCGCAACCTGACGAAGCCCATCGGCCATGGCCGCCACTCGGCCAGAGTCGAGCCTTAGTCGGTCGATGAGGGTTGGGGCCATGCCTGATGTCTCGGCGTTGGCTACATCGACTGCGTTGGCGGACAGCAGGTCGGCGGTGCGATCGACCAGAAGCTCGGCTCCAGCGACCAGAGCGTCGTTCTTAGTGGCCGTCGACGCCGACCCGAGAACGCGGGAAGCAGCTTTGGCGCGAGCGCCGAGCCGTTGCATAGGGGTTTGGTCCGAAGGCATCCAACCAGACTATCTAGCCTGGACGCTTGAGCCTAAGTCGATAACACATCCAGACCCAGTGACTCGGTCTGACGCGTCGCTTTTAGTACTCGCCTCAATTGAGAGACCCATCTCGCCGATGGGGCTAGGTGTCTTTAGTCACTGCCACAACCACCTTCACAGCCGCCATTCGGACGTTCGTCGACGACCTAGACGAAGCTGGCTTCGATGTAGTGCCTGATGTATTCGAGTTGGCCCGCGCGGCAATCGATGTCGACGGTTTCCTGACCGATGAGGAACTCGCCGCGTTCATAATCGGGTTCGAGCGGATCCATCCTCGCCTAGGCGAGTTCACGCCCGGTGACCTTCGCCGTCAAGAGGCCTTTCGTGGTGCGCGCCGCTTCTTTCAGGAACCCTCGCCGATATTCGAGAGCCTCGTCGATGCCGATCTAGCTTCGGGGACCAGCAACTCGTGGCGGTACGTCGATCACGCTGGTGAGCTGCTTCGCAGCCTCGCCGCCCTCGATGGGCACGTTTCGCACGTCGAGCTCAACTCGATGGACGGGTTTAGAGCAACGCTCACGAATCGCCTGACCGCGGCCGGGCTCGTTCGCCCGAAGGCAACGTCGACGTCCGGCACAGTGCCAATGTCGAACGCCGAGGATGTTCTCGCCGAACTCGACGCGCTCGTAGGGTTGGACGATGTTAAGCACAGGGTCCGTCAGCTCGCCGACCTACTGAGGATTCGGGCGCTCAGAACCTCGCACGATCTTCCAAATCCAGAGCTCTCGCATCATTTGGCGTTTGTCGGGAATCCCGGGACTGGTAAGACGACGGTTGCAAGGCTCATCGGCCGTCTGTACTCGGCTCTTGGCCTGTTAGACCGGGGCCATGTCGTCGAAGTCGACCGGGCGAGCCTTGTGGCCGGTTATGTAGGGCAGACTGCTGCCAAGGTCGACGAGATTGTCGAGTCGGCCAGGGGCGGGGTCCTGGTCGTCGACGAGGCATACAGCCTGGCCAGAGGCACCGACGGCTATGGCGTTGAGGCCATCGATGCATTGGTCAAACGAATGGAAGACCTTCGGGGCGAACTGGTGGTTGTCCTGACCGGGTATCCAAACGAGATGCAGGAACTGCTCGACGTGAACCCGGGAATGCGATCTCGCCTCGCCCGCACCATCGAGTTTGCCGACTACACCGATAGCGAACTGCTGCGCATCCTTAGCGGAATGGTTAGATCAGCGAGATACGAACTCGACCCAGCAACCCGGCAAGAGTTGGTGAACCGCATCGATACGGTTCAGCGTGGCCGAAGCTTTGGCAACGGACGCTGGGTCAGGAACGTGTTCGAACAAATGCTGCTCGAGCATGCGTCGCGGCTCGCCAACACTGCCCATCCCACGCTCGAAGATCTATCGATCCTCAAACCCACCGATGTGCCAGAACCCGAATAGGACTCGAAGGTTGCAGCGAGCGCCAACTGGCGCCCGGTCAGGTCATCCGGCAAATCCAGTGATCGTGACATCTACGAGGCTGTACCGAGCGGTCGCATCGATGCGCCTGATAGTCGCGCTGTCGACATCGGCCCGCACCAAACTCGATGACCCGGTGTGGAGGTCGACCAGGTAGAGGTCACCACCGGCATCGCAGTTAGCGTCGTAGGCCATGACCGCGAGCGTCGATTCGGTAGTGAACCCGACCGGACGTATCGAAAGATTGGGTAGCACCGCGGTGGCGTAACCACCCGATTCGAGATCGAGCCATTCGATGGTGGAGCCCGACTCGCATGTTCCCTCGGCGATCGCGGCGCGGGTTCCGTCGCTGTTGAGCACCAGCCCGTTCAGCGGAACCGCGGCTTCGTGAAGGGTCACAACGCCTTGTTCGGTCGACGGGGACAACAATAGTTCGTCTTCGTCAGCTTCGTTCGGGATGGCCTCAGTAGCCGCGGCCAGATCCAAAAGATGCACGTGACGCGTGCCATCAGCATGTGCGGCAACAAAGACGACCTTGGAGCCGTCGGCGGTGACATTCAGATCGGTGATCGTCGCGTCATCGGAAAAGATGAGCGGAACACCATCAAGGCCTTCGTTGTCCGAGACGTAGATCGACGATCCACCAAAGACGGGGTCGGCCGTTACGGACAACAAGTGCGCACCGTCAGGATGGTAGACAACCTCGCTAACTGGAACGCCCAGTTCGAGAGTTCGTAGTTGTTCGCCATCGATGCGCGACTTCTGAATAGCGTCATCAGCAACCCACACGTAGTTGAAGCCTGTCGGCCTTGAGAATGCAACCGAACGCCTAGGCACACTGTCGGACTCCTTGCCATTGTTAGCGACTGTCATGATCGAACCGTCTACGAACAGCACTTTGTCGGCTTGGGCACCCCAGGTTGCGATCTCGATTCCGTCCTCGACCACGAGCAAACATTCGAACTCGCCATCGAAACCAACACTAAACAGACCACTGTCGGCCGTAAATGTGAGCTCGGCCGGTAAGACCGGGATCAGAAGGTCGCGATTGCACAACTCGGGCAGAAGGGGCTGATCGGGTTCGACCCCCGTGGTCGTTGATGATGTCGTGTCCTGGGGTTGAGTCGAACCGGCGGACACCTCATCGCTCGACGAGGTTGTCGAGCCGATGGGTTCGTCGACGCTGCTCGTCGAACCGGTCGCGGCTGCCGAAGTGTTGGCGGTGTCACCAGGTGCGGACTCTGCGTCAAGGCCTTCGGCGCTCGATGAGTCGTCGGAGAGTTGGATCGTGGTGTCACCAGGGTCGGACCCATCGTCGGATGAGCCACACGAGGCCGCTAACAGGACTAGCGCGGTCAGAACAATAACGAGACGGCGCTTCTGTCCATCAACGACCTTCGACATGACCGATATGTTGGCAGAAACCACAGGCATAGAGGCGTCGGAACGAGCTAGTGGTCAACGAGCACAACCAGATCGTCGCGATGCACGGTCTCGTGAACCAGCCCGTCTGGCAGGGCATCGGTGCGAAGCCCCATGACCGAACGAAGGAGGACGGCTGACGCCCTCACAATTCCTTTGCCGAACACGTCGCCAGCCTCGTCGGCGATCTCGACTGCGGCGTCGCTGGCAAACTCGCCGATGACGTCTTTCACGCCTGCTGGTAGAAGTGACCGTGCCCCGCCCGTTAGCGCCAATCTGGCGCCGGCATCGACAACGATTCGACCCTCGGAATGGACCGCAAACGCAATCCACAGCTTGCGGGCTTGGAGCTTGCGGTCGCGAGGTTGAACCACAGTTCCGACACCAGGGCGACCTTCAATCGCATCGGCCACAACCCCGGGACGAGATGCGCCGGCTATGACAGCGCGCACTCCGGACCATCTGGCCATCTTTGCGGCCGCCAACTTTGAAGACATACCACCGCTGCCTTTCTCGCTGGCGCCTCCGGCGACCTCCTCAAGCTCGCGGTCGATTTCAAACACCTCTTCTATGAGCGAGGCGTCCGGATTCCGGCGAGGGTCGGCAGTAAGCAGCCCCGGAGCGTCGGTTAGCAGCAGCAGCAAATCGGCATCGATCAGGTTGGCCACAAGCGCCGCAAGTCGGTCATTGTCGCCGAATCGGAACTCGTCGTCGGCGATCGCGTCGTTCTCGTTGATGATAGGAACCACCCCCATCTCGAGCAGTCGCTCGATCGTGCTCCGCGCGTGCAGGTACTGTTGCCTCACCATGAAGTCGAGGGGAGCTAGCAGCGCTTGACCCATGACTACGCCATATCGATCGAGAAGCTCGCGAAATACCCGCATGAGCTCGACCTGGCCAACAGCCGAGACAGCTTGCAGGGTGCGAACATCGGCTGGACGGGGAATTCCTAGCACTTGAACGCCGGCAGTCACCGCTCCAGAAGTAACGATTACCACTTGATGGCCACCGCGGCGCGCGTTGACTACTTCGGTGCACAACTTGTCGATGGCAAGTGTGTCGACTTCACCGTCCGTGCCGGTGATGGACGAAGTGCCGATCTTGACGACGACCTTTAGCGGCCGGTTCGGCAACGACGTCATTGATCGGACTCGTATTCGAACTCGAAGTCTCCGATGATGACCGTGTGTCCGTCCTTGGCTCCGGCCCTAGCCAATGCTCGGTTAACCCCGAGTTCGGCGAGTCGATGCTGGGCATAAGCCAACGCATCTGGATCGTTGAGATCCGATAGCTGCACTGCCCTCCTGGCCTCGCGGCCCAGTACCTCAAAGGCGCCATTATCGTGCCTGTCGATCTGCACACCTTCAGGTTCGGGGCGGTGCACCACAAATCCGCTATCGGGAAGCTGCTCAGACTCGCGGGCGTCGGACACCAACTCAAGAAGCTGCTCGACCACGACATCGACCCCCGCGCCGGTGACCGAACTCATCGACAGACCGTCCCAGGCCAGTTGCCCGTAGTCGAGTTTGGTACCAATGGTCATTCGGGGTCGTTCGAGCAACTCGGGACGATAGGCACCTAACTCGGCCAACAGTGCCTGCTCCTGATCGGCCGGCGAACGCTCGTCAATCGCCGCGAGGTCAACAAGGATGAGCAGCACCCTGGCCCGCTCAACGTGGCGCAAGAATTGATGCCCGAGACCACGACCCTGGGCCGCTCCGTCGATAAGGCCAGGAATATCGGCAACGATCATCTCGCGCTCACCCCGCCTAACGACGCCAAGGTTGGGCACCAACGTGGTGAAGGGGTAGTCGGCGATTTTGGGTTTGGCGGCCGAGATTCTGGAGATGAAAGTGCTCTTACCGGCGTTTGGGAATCCGACCAGGGCTACATCGGCGACCAGGCGGAGTTCGATTCCGAACCAGAGTTCTTGACCAACCTCGCCTTGTTCGGCGAACGCTGGAGCGCGCCGCCGATTCGACAGGAACTTAGCGTTTCCGCGCCCACCTCGGCCGCCCTCGGCGGCCAACCAGCGATCGCCCGCATTGACGAGGTCGGCAATCACTTCGCCGCTTCGGTCGCGGATAACGGTCCCTTCGGGAACCGATGCCATGAGATCTTGGCCGCCCCTGCCGTGCTTCTTTTTGCCGCCGCCGTGGGTGCCGTCGTCGGCCCGCCGGAAGGGAAAGTCTCGAAAGCCCAGTAGCGAAGAAACGTTGCGATCGGCAATCAGCCATACGTCACCGCCGGATCCGCCGTCGCCGCCGTCGGGTCCTCCCTTGGGTGTGTGGGCTTCGCGCCTAAACGCGACGCAACCAGCACCGCCGTCGCCACCTTTGACGTGGATCTGACACTCGTCGACGAAGTCGCCCATGCCGCAATAGTACGCCCGCTCGCCCCCACCAGATGCCTCGGGCGACTAGTTAGTTGAAGCCGCGATTACGTTGACGAGCTTCTTGCCGTGACGCTTGCCGAACTTGACTACCCCATTGGCGGTAGCGAACAAGGTGTCGTCGTTACCACGCATGACGTTGTCGCCAGGATTGATTCGGGTTCCGCGTTGGCGAATGATGATGCCGCCAGCATTGATGGCTTGACCGTCATATACCTTGACGCCAAGACGTTGGGAGTTCGAATCGCGGCCGTTGCGCGTTGAGCCGCCGCCTTTGGTTTTAGACACTGCGTCAGCCCTTCGTAATCTCGGTGATTTCGACGCTGGTGTAGCGCTGGCGATGACCCCAGCGGCGTCGGTTGTTGGTCTTGTTCTTGTAGGTGAATCCGTCGATCTTCGGGCCCTTGATTTGGCCCAGTACCCGACCAGTAACCGAAGCTCCGGCTAACTGATCTGGTGTTGCCAGGACGGAATCGCCGTCCTTAACAAGCACCGGGGTAAAGGTGACGTCGTCGCCTTCGTCGGCGGAGAGCAAATCTACGTTTAGGGTCTGCCCGACCGTGACTTTTTCCTGGCGTCCGCCAGCGGTGATGACTGCATACATAAGCGCCTAAGACTACCCGCGCCACGACAATAGTGGTACCGCTATTGCCTTCTTTATTCGGGAATTGCTTCCGGCAGGAACCTGATACCTCGACCATCGCAGTCGGCGCATCGACATGACACCGACTCGAGCAGTCCTTCGCCGATGCGCTTACGTGTCATCTCGACAAGGCCAAGGTCGGTTATGTCGAAGGCTTGTGTGCGCGTCTTGTCGCGGGCGAGAGCATCGCGGAACACCCGCATAACCTCTTCGCGGTTGGCCTTGATCTCCATGTCGACGAAGTCGATAACGATGATGCCGCCAATATCACGCAGACGTAGCTGCTTGGCGATCTCGTCGGCGGCTTCGAGGTTGTTGGAGAACACGGTGGCTTCGAGGTTGGTAGAACCAACGTTCTTACCGGTGTTGACGTCGATAACGGTCAGAGCTTCGGTGTGTTCGATGATGAGCGAACCACCCGACGGCAGCCACACCTTGCGATCGACAGCTTTGCGGAACTGCTCACCCACATGGAAGCGCTCGAATACCGACAACGACTCCTTCGACCGATCGTGATACTCGATGCGGTCGGCCAGGGCAGGAGTGATGGTCTCCATGTAGCTCTTGACCTGTTCGTACAGGGCACGGTCGTCGATGATTACGCCGCGGTACTCCTTTGTGAACTCCTCGCGGATGACGCGGACTGCCATGTCTGGCTCGCGGAACAGGATCGAGGGTGTTTTGGCCGAGTTAGCCAGCTTTTCGATCCCCTGCCACTGCTGATGCAATCGGGCGACATCGCGCTCGATCTCTTCGGCAGTGACATCTTCGGCTGCGGTGCGGACGATGAGACCGTGGCCCTTGGGCTTCACCTTGTCGAGGATGCGTCGAAGGCGACGGCGCTCTTTGTCTGACAGTCGCTTCGAAATGCCATACGTGGAACTGTTTGGAACAAGCACCACGAAGCGACCGGGCAGCGACACCTCGGTGGTGAGCCTTGCGCCTTTGTGACTGATGGGGTTCTTGGTGACCTGACAAACAATGGTCTGACGAGCCTTGAGAAGTTGTTCGATGCGCGGGCCACCGTTGTTGCGATGGCGACTCTTTCGACCCTTTGGTTGAGAGGGTTTGCCGTCGCCTGAGTCGACGTCGTCGCGATCGAACGACACATCACCTCGGTACAGGACCGCATTCTTTGGAGTGCCAATATCGATGAACGCGGCCTCCATACCCGGCAGCACGTTTTGAACTCGGCCAAGGTAAATATTGCCGTGAATCTGCGAAACGTCGTCGGCCGGACGACTCACGTAATGCTCAATGAGCGTGCGTCCTTCTAGGACTGCGATGTGGGTTACTTCGCCTTCGACGTGGACCACCATCTGGTAACGCCCAACCGGGCGACCTTTGTGTTCTTGGCCGCGACGCTTTTCGAGAGCAGCGTCGTCGAGTTGGACCGGACGTTCGTCGATGAGATTGGCTTCGACCGGGGTTACCGGCTGGCGTTGGCCACCACCTGCGTTGTTGCGGCCTTTGCCTTTTCGTTGACCGTTTTGCTGGCCGCTCGTTTGGTTTTGATCGCGTCGGCCATTCTGGGCGGACTGGTTCTGGCCTTCGTTCGCGACCTTGCCGCGACCTCGACCGCGACCGCCGCGACGGCGCTTACGGTTTGCTCCCTCGGCGTTGGCTCCCGAATCGGACTCGGTGCGCCCGTCGTTGGACACGTCGTCGCGTGGCGAGTCGTTGTCGGAACCTGCATCGGACTCACCAGCAGGGCGACTATCGCCGATCCTCGGTTTGGCCGACGGTTTCGGTAACGAGGCCGCAGCATCGGCAGCAGTCGACTCAGCAACGCCTGTCGATCCTGCGCCAGCAGACCCAACTCGTCTCGTGCGTTTGCGAGTCGGGGCTTGGGTCTGCTGTGGGTCCTTGGCTGGATTGTCTTTGACGGACTTGGATCGAGCCGTTGTCGGCGCTTGGGCCTTCGACGCGTCGGTACCGGTGGAGATGCGCCGTGTTCGTTTCGTGGCCGATTTAGCGGGCCCGTTGGCGTTACCACTGGCTTTTGAAGCGTCCGATTTCAGAGCTTCGGATTTCGGAGCTTCGGATTTCGGAGCTTCGGATTTCGGAGCTTCTGGGTTGGTGGCTAGCCGACGTTTACGCCGAACTGTTGGGCCTGAGCCGCTGTTCGTGGTGCCGTCGGTTGTGGTCGTATTGTCGTCGGCGAGTTGCCGACTGTCGGGGCTGTCTGTCACCCGCGTGTTCCCTTCTCATGACGCACGTGCTTGCACGTACGGAGCGGGTGTCGCATTGCACATAAGTGGTTCGTGTGCCGCGCCTTCCTGCTCAGTTAGTTGTTTGATGCGTACCGCCACACCCATTTCGTGGGCGGGGGCCAAGACCGGTACCAGCTCCGAAGGTCGGACGACCCTCGGTTTTGCCGCTAGCTCGGTCTCGAACTTCACCCCGTATGCGCCGCTATCGATCACCGTTAGATGATATATGGCGGGGCGGATATCGTCGGTGCGTTGTTTTCCCTTATGTTGTCTCGTCGTCGGAATCGACGTCGAGTCGAGCAGTTTTGTCACAGCTACATGCGCTACGGCTTCGTCGAGATCTCGGATCTCGAAGGTCCATCGGCATCGTGTGACTAGCTCTTGGAGAGAGGCCGTTCGGCCTACTCGAAACTCTATTGCCTGCACTTCGATACCGACCGGTAGTGCGTCGGTAAGTAACTCCGGCAACTCAGCCGCCGTCAGACGACGACCATTAGCGAGGCCGGCACCATCGAGTTCGTTCGGCGCGGGCGGTGCCGAAACAACGATGTCTAGGTATTCACCAACCGACTCATAGCCGGTTGGTAGGGCCAGCCCGAAGCTAACTCTCGGGCGCGGCGTGAAACCCTCGGTTCTGGCGACCGGTAGGCCACTGCGACGGAAAGCTCGCTCCCACATTCTGGCCACATCGCGATGGCTCGTAAAACGAACCTTTCCAGCCTTCGAATAACGCACACGTAAAACGTGGATTACCCGATCATGTTTATTGGCATCGGCGTGCGGATTAGGCGCGGCCGTCATGACGGCCCAGATCCGAGAGTGACCGGAACCCAGTTGGCCCCATCCACAGCTTGAACCGCAGCGATGTCCTGACCAGTTCCTTGGCTTCCACCCGCTGGCGGCACCGGCGAGGCCACAACATGTTCGACGCCGTACTCGGTGCATGCCCCACAGTCGTAACAGGGAGTCCACCGACAATCGGGGATGCCATGCCCGGCGAGACTGTCTTGCCAGTCCTGCCACAAGAAGTCGGAATGTAGGCCTGCGTGGATGTGCTGCCACGGAAGGATCTCGTCCTCGCGGCGGTGTCTCGTGACATAGAAGTCCATCGACAATCCGTTGGCAGCCATAGCGTCGTGCCAAAGGTCGAGGTTGAAGTGTTCACCCCACTCTTGGAAGACACCGCCGTGGCGCCAAACATGTTCGATCACTCGACCAAGCCGCCTGTCGCCTCGACTCACCAAACCCTCGACGACCGACGCTTTGGCGTCGTGCCATTTGAGGTTCACCCGCGGATTACGACGTGTGGCCTCGCGCACCAGACCGATCTTGCGGCTGAGCTCCTCAGCCGAGTTCTGACCAAACCACTGAAACGGAGTGTGAGCCTTGGGCACGAACCCGCCAAGCGAAACTGTGACCGAAGCCTTCTTGTTGTGCGACTTGCCAATCTCGACGCAGTTGGCTGCCAGATCGGCGATGGCAGTGGTGTCTTCGTCCATTTCGGATGGCAGCCCAGTGAGGAAATAGAGCTTCATGCGCTTCCAGCCCTGGCTGTAGGCCGACTCAACTGCGCCGTAGAGGTCTTCGTCGAGAATCAGTTTGTTGATGATCTGGCGCATTCGCCACGTACCGGCCTCTGGGGCGAACGTGAGCCCGCTGCGGCGCGCGTTCGACACCTTGTCGGCTAGGCCAACGGTGAAGGCGTCGACCCGCAGACTTGGCAAGGAGATGGTGGTATCGCCGCAAGTGAGTGGGTCGGCGATGGCGGCGGCAACGACGCTTTCGATGCCAGAGAAATCGGCGGTGCTTAGCGAGGTGAGCGTCACTTCGTCGTACCCGGTGCGTCGCAGCCCATTGGAGATGAGTGAGCTGACCTGCTCGGCTGGGCGTTCGCGGACTGGCCGAGTAATCATGCCGGCTTGACAGAACCGGCAGCCTCTGGTGCAGCCACGAAACACCTCGACGTTGAGCCTGTCGTGAACGACTTCAGACAACGGAACGAGCTGGTTCTTGGGATATGGCCAGTCGGCAAGGTCGGCCACGGTTCGTTTGTAGACAACCTCAGGAACGTCGGAGAACTTGGGCTCGATTGCCGCAATATGGTCGCCTTCGTAGGTGACGTCGTAGAGCGACGGGATGTAACAACCCTGAATCTGGGCCAGCTCGCGAAGAACTCTCTGACGCGAACCACTCGGTTTTCCCGACCGTTTCCAGCCCTGGAGCACCTGGGAAATATCGCCAACTAACTCCTCGCCATCACCAAGTGCGACGACATCGACGAAGTCGGCCATTGGTTCTGGGTTAAACGACGCGTGCCCGCCAACAACAACTATGGGGTCTGTGTCGACACGATCCTGTTGCCGAAGCGGCACCCCCGCCAAGTCGAGAGACTCGAGAACGTTGGTGTAGACAAGCTCGGCGGCAAGATTGAACCCGATGACATCGAAGTCGCCAACCGCACGATGTGTCTCAAGCGTGAACAGTGGAACGTTGCAAGACCGGAGCTGCGAAGCCATGTCGGGCCATGGCGTGTAGGCCCGCTCGGCAACGGCATCGTCGCGTTCGTTCAGCACCTCGCACAGAATCTGAATGCCCTGGTTTGGTAGGCCGATTTCGTATGTGTCTGGATACATGACAGCCCACGAAACCTTGTGGGCACCATGATCGGGCACAACCATGCCGTCTTCGAGCCCGATATAACGCGCCGGCTTCTGAACACGCGGCAAAAGCGGTTCGATTCGAGGCCACAGGGTTGTCACAGACTCGTAATGCTATCTTTAATTGCTCCGGCTGCCCCCGCCTCCGCTATCTTCTCGCCACCGTCAGCGGGAAACGGCTAGTTCGCGGCGGGCGAAGCAAGCGGGTGCTGCGGCGAAGCGGTTTAGGTTGCGAAGCGCCGTGCTCTTACGTTGAGGACCAGGCCTATGCCTACGAAGGCGGTGATGATCGATGATCCGCCGTGGCTCATGAACGGCAGTGGGATTCCGGCGATGGGCATGATGCCCATGGTCATACCCAGGTTCTGGAAGATCTGGAATAGGAGCATCGAGAGAACTCCTACACACAGCAAGGTTCCGAACATGTCGGCCGCGAGTTGAGCGGCGCGCAGAATTCTCCAGATCAAGAAAAAGTAGGCAGCAAGAAGTGGTAGCGATCCGAACAGGAAACCAAGTTCTTCGCCAGCGGCGGTAAAGATAAAGTCGGTTTCTTGTTCCGGGACGAGGTTGAGCGTGGTCTGGCTACCAGCTAGGTAGCCTCGGCCCGTGAGTCCGCCAGACCCCAGCGCGATCTGACTCTGTTCGAGTTGATAGTTCGCTTCGGTGACGTTCGAGTCCTGGTCGAGGAATGCCCTGAGGCGTTCGTCTTGGCGATCGGGCAACAACTCAATTCCGAACACGTCGTCGGCTGTGAACGCAAACGTTATGGCTGCAACCCCGATCAAGGTCAACACGACTATGTGGCGAACCTTGGTGCCGGCGACCAGCAGCACGCCCATGGTTATGGCGATGTACACCAACATGGTGCCGAGGTCGCCGCCCCGAAGCACCAGCAGCGTTGGCACCGCCATCAGCACGACTGAGTTGAGGAGTCCGTTTAGTTGGAGGCCACCATCTCGACTGGCGGCAAAGGCGGCTAGGGCTGCAATGGACGCAAGCTTTCCGAACTCCGATGGTTGTAGCTGGAAGCCGGGGAGTTGGAACCAGGCCCTGGCCCCACCGACTTCTTTGCCGATGAACAACACACCTACGAGCATGGCCAGCGCAATTAGGTAGAGCTGGGGCGCGAGGTCGCGAACAATCCGGTAGTCGACTAGAGCCGCGACTGTCATCGCGACGATGCCGATGAGCACGAACACGGTCTGTCGTTTTGCGAATTGGTATGGGTCGTTACCCTCGAATTCGAGCACTCGCCACGTTGCGCTGTAGTTCATCAACACGCCAAGTACAGAGATGCCAATGGCCACCAACGGTAGGAACCAGTCAACGTAACGAATGGGCGAACGAAGCTCGCGCCGCGTCGAGAGGGCATTCACCATCGTTGTCGTTCCCCTGCCTTGGCCGTCGTCGACGGAGACGGCGGCGGTCTTTGGCGGTTCACGATGGTCGTGAGCAGACCGGGCGAATCTGGGGCGAGCGCACCCTCGTCGTCGGCGGTTCCTGGCTCGACCACGGGGATCGGTTCGCCGAACGGGCAACCCTCTGGAACCACGAGATCGATGGTTGCGTCACGTAGAACAGTGATCGGAAGTTCGGGGCAGTTTGCTCCGACGGGTTCGGCGGCTAGCAGCGGAAGGTCTTCTGGTTCTTCCCAAGTTTGTTCGAGGGTACGAAGGGCCTCGAAGATCTTCCGAGCTACTGGTGCAGCAGCGGTGCCACCAAAGCCTGACTCTTCCATCACCACAATAACGGCGTACCGGGGATCATCGCGGGGCGCGTAGCCAACGAACACCGCGTTGTCTTCTTTCTTGCGGCCAAGGACTTTGTTGATCCCGTCGGACTCTGAGGTGCCGGTCTTTCCAACTATCCCCCAGCCGCGGTGGTCCCAGCCATCGAATGCTGTCGAGGCGGTACCGGATACCAGCCCAAAAGCTCTCGAGATACGGTTTAGTGGCACTCCCTCAAGCCCCTCGCGGATCACGTCGACGGGAACGCCGGAGAAGTCGATGGTGTTGGAAACTCGAGGTCCGAACTCACGCGTTACGTCGCCAGCTGTATCGACCTCGCGAGAGATCGACTGGCTAACAATGTTTGGCTGGAACACGGTTCCGCCATTGGCAAACGCGGCGTATGCGTTCACTATCTGAAGCGGCGTAGCCGTTACAAATCCTTGGCCGATACTCATATTGATGGTGTCGCCAGGGACCCAGAAGATTGTGTTGTCCTCGTTCTGGTACTCCGGTATGGCTTCGAAGATGGCCTTCTTGACTGCCGGATCGGGAATCGTTCCGGGCCGCTCGAAAGGCAACTGAACGCCAGTTTCGCTTCCGAAACCAAAATCTTTGGCCGCGTCTTGAATTGCCCATTGCGCCTGACCCTCTAGCGTTGAGATCGAATAGGCGGCTGAATAGAAGTAGGCGTCACTCGATCGTGTGATAGCGGTGCTCAGATCGACAGCGCCCATGACAACCTTGCCGGCGTTGGAGAAGGTTCCGCCATTGGGGACCGGCACCGTGAAACTTCCAGCATCGACGAACTGGCCACGCGGGGTGATGACCCCAGCGCGTGCGGCGGCAACCGATGTGACCAGCTTAAACACCGAGCCCGGTGCGTAGAGACCTTGTACCGCCCGGTTGTTTAACGGCCCTGGTCGTTGCGGGTCATTGAACGTGGCCTTGTACTGCGCGCTCGTAATACCGTCGGTTAACCACTCGGGTTTGTAGGTCGGGAAGCTGGCCATAGCCAGGACATCGCCGTTGCGTACATCGACCACAACCGCTACGCCCGCATAAGCGGGATACAAGAAGCGCGGGTCGTCGACCGAGCTTCGACCTTGGGCTTCGCGTAAGCCCTCGTCGAGGAAGAACTCGACCGCTTTCTGTAACTCAAGGTCGATAGTCAGAACAACATCGTCACCCGGACGCGACGGGGTCTCACCGAGCTCGCGCACCACGTTGTTCTCTCGGTCGACTTCGACGGTGGAAGTTCCGGCTGTCCCGCGCAGGGTTGCTTCGAAAAGGCCTTCGACACCGGCTCGGCCAATGCGATCGTTGGGCAGATACGAGGCGCCGGGATGATCGTCGACCCAGCCCGCAGGCTGAGCACCGATGTAGCCAACAACGTGGGCCGCCAAGCTGCCCTCCGGATAGATGCGGCGTGCCTCCCACGCGGCCTCGACGCCTGGCAGCGATCGCTCGGTAACAAGTTCGAGTAGTGGCTCTTCAATTCCGATAGCCACCGTTCTGAACGAGAACGGAGCCGCGGCCAAGTCGTCCATACGTTCGGCAATCACCTCTTGGGGTTCGCCCGTCAGGCGTTCAAGTTCACGCAACACCAACTCGCGGTCGCCCTCGCCAAACTGGCTCGGGTTTACCCTGATCACACCGGTGAACTCGCTGTCGGCCAACACAACGCCGTTGCGGTCGAGAATCCGGCCTCGTTCGGGCGCCAACACGACCAAACGCACCTGGTTGGTTTCGGCCTTGGCCCGGAACTCTTCGGTAGCCAGTACCTGAAGGAACCAAATTCGGGCAAACAGTGCGGCGAACAACGCGACCACAACCACACCAAGGAAAGCCAGCCTGAGACCAGTGTTGGTCGAGTCGGGAGAAGTTGAGCTGTCGCTCATCGGCTCTGCTCCCACGGAAGACGGTCCATGCCAAGGCCCCACGCCATCGATCGCAAAGCGATCGGCGACAGCACCATGCCACCGAGGCTAACCGTGAGAAGAACCGGTACCAGCGAAATGTCGGCCAGGAAATCCTGACCTAACAGACGACCCAACATCACGAACGTGGCGGTTCCGACCACAAGGGCAGTGCCGATGGTCATCAACCTCAACAACCGCCCGCCGTCGGAGAAACCGCCGAACACAACTCCGACGCTATAGCCGACGATGGCGCCGACTAGCGCCCAAAGACCAAACGGCGTCTGCACCAGCAGATCGGTACCAAGACCGGCTCCGAACCCGATGGCTACTCCCCTGTCCGCTCCGCCAAGGAGACCGCCAGCAACAGCTAGCAGCATCATGATGTCGACAACGCGGCCGTCAATAGCGAAAACGGGAACCACCGAGGCCTGAAGAACTAGGCCACCAGCCAAGACCAGAATCAGCCTCACGCGTGTAGGTATCAATGCATCTCCGCCCGACTCGGATCTGCCACAACCCAAATAATGGTCGACCGAGAAGCAGATGTGTACGCGGGCAGTCCGATTTGGCCTAACGAGGCGTTTGCTCCCTCGTCGGTTGTCTCGCCGTCATCCTCAGCCGGGCGGGGCACCTGGACGGGAACATCTGGGTCGACAGGGGTGTCACCCTCGGACGGTTCGTCTTCTGACGGAGTCCGATTGTCGATAACTGTGGGCCTGAACAGCACCACCTGCACCAGACTCAACCGCCCAAGATCGGCCGATGGGGCAACGTCGACTTCTTGGGTTCCTGTGACCGGGTTTGGCCTCGCCGCAACCACGGTTCCGACCACGATTCCAGAAGGGAACTGCGAACCGTCGAGCCCTGATGTCACAACTGTCTCTCCCGGAATCACCACCGTCTCAAGGTCGACGAACCTAACCGTGAGGTTTCGACCAATGCCGTTGCCCTCGACGACGCCAGTGTCGGCAGATCTGACCAAACGAACGTGGGCCGCGAACGACGGATCGGTTACCAACTCGACCCTGGCCCGAGAGATACCAACCTGCACAACTCGGCCCACCAAGCCCGAACCTGACTCCACCGGCATACCGACCTCGATGCCGTCGGAGCTGCCGCGGTCGATCTCAACGGTGCGTTCGAAATTGGACAGTGGAGCGTCGATCACTCGCGCAATGAGTCGCCTCGCCGAAGTCTCTGAACCGCGAACATCGAGCAGATCTTCAAGCGCCAACAGTCGCCGCTGAAGCTCAGCGACCTCGAGCGACTCGCCCCGCTCCTCGTCGAGTTGAGCACGCAGACGATCGTTCTGGGCCTCAAGCTCGTCGTAGTCGGTGATACCTCGCCAAGCGTTCCCGAACGGCGATGTAACCCAGTCGACGGCCGACCTAACTGGTCCGAGCGCATCGAGAACACCATCGCGTGGAGCGCCGGCACCGTCGCCACGAAAGTCGATGGTGATCAGCGCCAGAGCGGTTATCACCAGCAGTAGTAGACGAACGCGACCGCGGTTTGGTCCACGACGGCGAGGTTCGCTAGGTGCCGAGAGCACGGATCGGAGTCGGACGGATTACCGATCGTGCGAGGACGAGAACAGCACGCCTCGAAGAGCATCAAACTCTTCGAGAGACTGTCCCGAACCACGAACGACGGCGTTGAGCGGATCGTCCGCAATACGAATTGGCATGCCCGTCTCGAGGTATAGCCGCGTATCAAGGCCGCGTAAGAGCGCCCCGCCCCCGGCAATAACGATGCCTTGTTCCATGATGTCGGCCGCCAGCTCCGGGGGTGTCTGGTCGAGAGTCACCTTCACCGCGTCGACGATCGAGGCCACCGGTTCGGCTAGGGCCTCGAGGATTTCGGTAGAACTAACCACCACAGTCTTGGGAAGACCGGACACCAGGTCGCGCCCTCGAATCTCGGCATATGTTTCTTCTTGAACCGGATGTGCGGCCCCAATCTGGATCTTGATCTCCTCGGCGGTTCGTTCGCCCAACGCGAGGTTGTACTCCTTCTTCACATACTGGATTACAGCCTGATCCAGACCGTCGCCACCGATACGGGCCGACTGACTCGCGACTATTCCCCCAAGGGAGATGACCGCGACCTCAGTCGTACCGCCGCCGATGTCGACGATCATGTTGCCCGTGGGTTCTTGAACCGGAAGTCCGACACCGATAGCGGCGGCCATTGGTTCTTCGATGATGTAAGCCGGCCTCTTGGCTCCCGCAAACTCGGCAGCTTCCTGCACGGCCCGCTGTTCGACGCCGGTAATACCTGACGGAACGCAGATGACCATTCGCGGCTTGGCCCAGCGACGATTGTGAACACGCTGGATGAAATAGCGCAGCATCTTCTCGCAGATATCGAAATCGGCGATCACACCGTCTTTGAGCGGACGGATGGCCTGAATATGACCGGGGGTTCTACCGATCATCTTTTTGGCTTCTAGACCGACCGCCAAGGGTCGACCGTTGGTGATGTCGACGGCCACGACCGACGGCTCGGCGAGCACAATCCCGCGCCCGCGCACGTAGACGAGCGTGTTAGCAGTGCCTAGGTCGACCGCCATGTCGCGGCTGCCAAATCCATTGAACATCGAGTTTGCCATCCGACCCCTTCGCGGTCCGTCGGCTAACCCGATCCTATTGGAGCCGTGAGCCCGGCTCAAGCCACGGGGGGAAGTCGACACGTCAAACACCCAACCCCGCGCTCGCGAACGAGCTACCGATTGGCTCCGGCCGCCACTGCCTTCGCATCAACCGAAGAAAATTCCGATTTCGCGGGCAGCCGACTCAACTGAGTCGGAGCCGTGCACAAGGTTCTCGGTAACCAACAGGCCAAAGTCGCCTCGAATGGTTCCGGGAGCAGACTTGGCCGGATTCGTAGAACCCATCATGAGGCGAACAAGAGCGAACACGTCGTCACCAGCATCGTCTGGACCTTCAAGGACCAGCAGCATCGAGGGGCCGCGTGTGATGAAGTCGATGAGGCTTGCGAAGAAGGGTTTGCCATCGTGTTCCGCATAGTGTTTGGCGGCTGTGTCTCGGTCGATGGTACGAAGCTCGGCGCGCGCAACCGTTAGTCCCTTGGCTTCGAATCGGCCGATAATCTCGCCGACGAGGCCTCTCTCGACGGCGTCGGGTTTGCACATGACGTAAGTCTGCTGGGACACGGTTTTCTCCAAGGGCTCAGGCGCACGGCGCCTAGGGGCGAGCGAACGATATCGTCATCGTCTCGTAATGAGGCCGACTCGCGGTCACTTCTTGCACTGTGGGCGCGAGAAGACACGAGTCCGACTACTTAGCGTGACACGTTGTCGCTAAGAAGCGCAAGCCCAATTTCGCGGCTGTTGCTTGTACGAGATAGTTCGATTATTGGCTTACGGTTCGTTTCAGGTGTTCTCTGGCCGCGCCGGCAACGTAAAGAGACCCGGCGACCAACACAACGCCATCGGCTCCGGCGATTTCGCGGGCAGCGTCCGACGGCGCGGGCCACGTTGGGTTCCCACACGACGTGCTCTACTCCGAGGCTCGTGGCGGCCTCGACGACCTGATCAGCCGGGATCCGCAGAGGCCAGTCTGGCTGCGTCGCGACAACCGCGGTTGCATCGACAGCGCCCAAAGCGGCGAGCATCTCGGCTGGATCCCGCGGCGAGTTGAATCCAGCGACGAGTACCCGTTTGCCGTCGGTACGAAAGTCGTCGGCAATGGTGGCAGCTGCGACGACAGCGCCGTCGATGTTGTGGGCTCCATCGACGATAGTCAATGGCTGGCGGCCCAACACTTCGAATCGACCTGGCACTGACACCGACCCCAAGGCCTCGGTCACGAGGTCGACGTTGAGGGCTCGGTCGAAGAATTCTTCGACGGCAACAATGGCTACCGCCGCATTAATCGCCTGGTGGGCACCGTTGAGGGAAAGAAAAACGTCGTCATACTGGGCGCGAGCAGTATGAACTGAGATGGATCTACCACCTACCGCCAACTGATTGGCGACAATCTCGTATTCAGAGTTCATCCGCAGCGTCGAAGCAGCTGGCATCTCTGAAATTACCGCGAAGATCTCGTCATCGACGTCGCCGATGACAGCCGTGGAGACCGGCGTGATGATTCCGGCCTTCTCTCTGGCAATGTCGGTTAGTTCTGGGCCGAGCATGTAGACGTGGTCGAGGCCGATATTGGTAACAACGGCGACCTCGGCATCGACCACGTTGGTGGCGTCCCACCGGCCACCCATGCCGACTTCGATGACCCGAACGTCGACCGCGGACGTTGCCATCCACGACAGGGCCGTGGCCGCAATGACTTCGAAGTAGGTGGCCGGACGGTCCCACTTGTCGGCCAGCAACGGCTCGATCGCGGCCACGTCCGATACTGCTGCGGCAAACGTCTCATCGTCGATAGGCACACCGTTGGACGAGATACGTTCGTTGACGCGTTGAAGATGCGGCGAGTTGTAGCTGCCTACGTGCAGCCCGTGCGCGGCGACTAACTCGATGATGATGCGGCTGGTCGACCCTTTGCCGTTGGTGCCGGCAATGTGAATCGTCGGTATTCCTCTATCGACATCGCCGAGGGCCTGAGTTAGATCGACCATCCGGCTGATGTTGGGCTCAGTTGCCCTGGTGGACGGGCTCAGTTCGAGGCTGTAGTGCGCTTCGAGGTACTCAAGGGCCTCGGCGTAATTCATGGCAGGTGCGTGGACGCAGCGCGTCGAGTCGGGCCAGATTCGGGCTGACGGCGAGACACCAGCGTGGGGTTGACCTTGTCGAGCACAACGCTGCGGTCGATGATGCAACGCTCGACATCGTCGCGGCCCGGTACGTCGTACATGATGCCGAGAAGAACCTCTTCGAGGATGGCTCGAAGGCCACGGGCCCCGGTCTTACGAAGCAGGGCCTGATCGGCGATCGCATCAAGGGCATCAGTGGTGAACTCGAGTTCGACGTTTTCGAGCTCGAAGATCTTTTTGTATTGCCTGACCAGCGCGTTCTTTGGTTCGACCAAAATTTCGACCAAGGCATCCTTGTCGAGTTCGGTGACGATGCCGGTAACCGGAAGCCGACCAACAAACTCAGGGATCAGGCCAAACTTCAGAAGGTCTTCCGGTAGCGCTTGGGGCAACATCTCAGATACCCGCTTGTCGGAGGCCGCACGCACGTCGGCGCCGAAACCAACCCCACGTTTGCCGACCCGGTCGCCGATTATCCGTTCGAGACCGTCGAAGGCACCGCCACAGATGAACAACACGTTGGTCGTGTCGATCTGGATAAATTCTTGGTGTGGGTGTTTGCGCCCGCCTTGGGGAGGCACCGATGCGGTAGTGCCCTCGAGGATCTTGAGCAAGGCCTGCTGAACACCTTCGCCAGAAACATCGCGGGTGATCGACGGGTTTTCGGATTTTCGCGCGACCTTGTCGATTTCGTCGATGTAGATGATGCCCATCTCGGCCCGCTTGACGTCGTAGTCGGCGGCCTGAATGAGCTTTAGCAGAATGTTCTCGACGTCTTCGCCCACATAACCAGCCTCGGTTAAGGCTGTAGCGTCGGCAATGGCAAACGGAACGTTGAGCATGCGGGCCAAAGTCTGAGCCAGATAGGTTTTTCCGCAACCGGTCGGGCCAATCAACATGATGTTGGATTTGCCAAGCTCTACATCGTCGCCGATCTGGGAATCGTAACGAACCCGTTTGTAGTGGTTGTAGACCGCTACCGACAGAACCTTCTTGGCTTGATCTTGGCCAACAACGAACTCGCTCAAGAACTCATAGATCTCGCGAGGCTTGGGTAACTCGTCGAAACTGACCTCAGATGTCTCGGCCAGTTCTTCTTCGATGATTTCGTTGCACAAATCGATGCATTCATCGCAGATGTACACACCAGGACCGGCAATTAGCTTCTTGACCTGCTTCTGCGATTTACCGCAGAACGAGCACTTAAGAAGTTCTCCGCCTTCTCCAAACTTCGCCACGTTGTACGAGCCTCCGGTTTTAGTGAGCGCTCCAGCGCGATGGCCAGTATGGCGCGTTGGCTGGTGGCTTGCTGAGGGTTAGGGGAAGAGTTCTAAGCAGCCCGAATGGGGCCGTCGGCAACATCGCCGCGCGAGTTGATCACAACATCGAGGATGCCGTACTTCTTGGCAGCCTCGGCGTCCATCACGAAATCGCGGTCGGTGTCTTTGTGAAGCGTCTCGACTGATTGCCCGGTGTGTTCGGCAAGAATTTCCTCGAGCAAGATCCGCATGCGGTTGATCTCTTTGGCCGCGAGTTCGACGTCGGTGGCTTGGCCCATCGCCTGACCGTAGGGCTGATGCAACAAGATGCGAGCGTGTGGCAAGGCCAGTCGCTTGCCTGGGGTGCCAGCAGCCAGCAGTACTGCGGCCGCCGACGCTGCCTGACCAAGACACATGGTGGCTATGTCGTTCTTGATGTACTGCATCGTGTCGTAGATGGCGAACAGTCCGGTTAGGTCGCCACCCGGGCTGTTGATGTAGATGTTGATGTCTCGGTCGGGGTTTTCGGACTCGAGGTGAAGTAACTGGGCGCAAACAACATTGGCTACGCCATCGTCGATTGGAGTGCCCAAGAAGATGATGTTCTCTTTGAGCAGTTTCGAGTAGAGGTCATAGGTTCGCTCTCCTCGACTGGTCGTCTCGATGACGCTGGGGATGATGTAGCTCACTCGTCGACCTCCACGGTCTCGTCAGCGCCGGCGGCAGCTGGGACCTCGTCGTCAGCACCCGTCGACTCGTCGTCTGGATCTTCAAGCAGCGACCTGTCAATAACATCGCCGCTGTCTGCATCGACGATAGCGACATGGTCAACCAACCACTCAAGAGCGGCTTTCTTGGCGAGATCGGCCTTCAAGGACAACAGGTTGTCGGTGGCGGTTAAGCGGGCCCGAACCGCGGCTGGTTTCTCCGAGAGTTGGACCGCCACACGCTCGAGCTCGTCGTCGATATCGGTGTCGGATGGCCAAAGGCCTTCGGCCACCGCAATGGCCCGTAGCGCTAGGTCGACCTTTGCCGAATGGGCAGCACCAACTTTTAGGTCATCGCTGAACTCTTCTTGAGTCTTGCCATTGAACATAAGCCACTGCTCGAGCGAAATGCCCTGCATCTGGAGGCTGTAGCTGACGTTTTGAATCTGCTCGTGCATCTCGGAGTCGACTAGAGCTTCGGAAATCTCAGCGTCGACGAGATCGGCCGCTGCGGTGGCAGCACCTTCTCGAAGGGCCCGATTGGCGGCGACACGTGCGCCAGCATTGAGCCTGTCAGCGGCGTCGGCACGCATCTCGTCGACCGTGTCGAATTCGGAATTGTCGTCGACCCATTCGTCGGTGAGGTCTGGCAGCACGCGTTCTTTGACGCTGTGCACCTCGACGTGAAAGTCAATGGTGGTGTCTTCGTCGACCGGGTGCTCGGCGCTGAAGTCGAGCACATCGCCTGCGCTGGCACCAGTGATGTGCTGGTCGAGTTCTTCGCCGGCGGCGCCAGACCCAACCTCATAGGAGTAGTCGTCTGCGACTAGACCTGGCAGAGGCTCGCCGTCGGAGGTGCCAGCAATGTCGATCGTTACGTGGTCGCCGTCGGCGGCTTCGCGATCGACCTCAACAAGTTCGGCCGACTGGCCGCGGACTGAGTCGATTTGGCTGTCTACAGCTTCGTTTGAGGCGATTGGGTTTGGGATCTGGACCTCGAGGGCGTCGTAGCCAGACACCTCGACAACCGCGCGAACCTCGACTTCGGCATCAAAAACAATCGGGCCATCTTCTTCGCCTGATTCGATGTCGATCTCGGGTTGGGCGATGGCATCGACGTCGTGGTTCCTGAGGGCAGCCGCGTAGTAGCTACCCAGGGCGTCCTGAATGGCCTCAGCCCTGGCGTACTCGACGCCGATTTTGGCTTCGAGGACCCGGCGAGGGACCTTGCCAGGTCGAAAACCAGGCATGTTAACTTCGCGGCCGATCTTCTTGAAGGCCGCACCGAGAGCGACCTCAAAAGTGGCCTCATCGACCTCGACGTGCAGTTTGACCTTATTGTCGTCCAGCTCTTCGACTGTCGACGTAACATTTAGCGTGCTCACAGGCGGGCGAGTGTACCGGGCTGCCCGACCCAAAACCGATACAACCTCGCCATCGGTACGGAGACTTCAGGCGAGGTTGCATCTGGTGTGTGTGGCAATTGCATTTGGGTGCAATCGGTCCGCGTGTTGGCAGACACAGATCAAGTCGGCATCATCGCTCGACAATTGAGCTTCGGTTCACTATTGCTCGACTGTTCAATATCAGCGTCGAGCCTCGACACACTGCGAACGTTACTTACGACTGCCACACGATCGGGAAGTTTGGGTGATCCATCGGCTCGCCTGGTGTTAGACGAACGTCAGCGAACGGGGGCGACGTAGCCCACGCACGAACTCCGAACCGGGCATCGTCGCCAAGCCATCGTGTCGAAAACGCCCGTCTGGGTGTTGTGAGTTGGCCGGTGCCTGGGGCTCCGTGCAAAGTGCGCATGTGGAACACGATGCAGTCGCCCCGTTTGAGGTCCCACGACAGGAGAGTCGGCTCGTCTGGGGTGCCGATGGCGGCGTCGATGTTTGGCACCGTGGCATAACCGTCGACGTCGGCTCCGTAATTCTCGTGGCTGATGAACAGCCGCGGGTAGTACATCTGTCCGTTGCGGTGGGACCCGGCAACAAACTGCGGACACACGCTTTGTTGCACTGGGTCTAGTGGTAACCAAACGGAACACAACTGGTCGCCATCGAGGCCGTAGTAGGGAAGGTCGTGGTGCCATGGTGTCACTTCTTGAGTGCCAGGCTCTTTGACAATGACATGCTCGTGGTAGATACGGCACGTGGTCGACGACATCATTTCGCCCGCAATCTGACCGACTGTCGAGTTGACTATGAAGTCCTCGTATTCTGGTATTCGCTGCCAGTTGCAGTAGTCGTCGTAGAAACCACCGGGTTCGCCGTCCGGGGTGTACACGGTGCTATCGGGACCAGGATCGGCAAAGTTCTTCGCTAGGCCGACGGCCAGGCTGTCGAGCCAGTCAGTATCGACGACTTGCCGCAGACATATCGCCCCATCGCGGTCGAACGCTGCAATGTCTTCGGCGTTAACGAGTTCGGATGACGTCATCGTCATCAGCTACCTGAAGCCGTGCTCATCCACTTCAGCCTAGACCGCGCGAGTTCGACGGCATCGGTTCGTCCGCCTGTCCGGGTACGGTTTACGGGTGCCCTCTTCTCGTTCGTTTGCCGGCGTCGGCGAGGTCTACCAAGCGGCACGACGTAGCTATCCACCCCAACTTGCACAGCATCTCGAATTTCTCGGTCTCTTGCACAGCGACGCCGCGCGTGCTCGATATTGGGTCCGGGACAGGCCAACTGGCACGGGCGATCTCTGATGGCGCGGGAATCGTTGTCGCGCTTGAGCCCGAACCAGACATGGTCGCTGTCGGCAAACGCTCGACCGCGGAACACGCAAACATTGAGTGGCAGATCGGCCGCGATGCTGACGTGCCCCGATTGTTCGGACACGTTGAGCCGTTCGACTTAGTCACTGTCGGAAATGCCTTTCACCACATGGATCGCCGTCGACTGATCGATGACCTCGATGCCGTGGTAACCGATTCCGGGTGCGTGGCCATCTGTTCGTCGGGTGTCCCCGCCTGGCTTCAGAGCGCAGATTGGTCGATAGCGCTGCGGGACACACTTCGCACTGAGTTCGGCATGGCCGCTGATCGGGCTGGTGTCCCCGATCACGATACGGATCGCGTTGTCCTTTCAAACTCAGCGTTTTCTACGGTCGATAGATGGTCGTTTGAGCAAATCGAACCAAGAAGTATCGGCAGCATCGTCGGTGAATTGGTGTCGAGCGCATCGGGTTTGATCGATCCCGAGCGGGCCAGACGATTACACGATGTGCTCGCACCGTTCGCGGCCGAAGAGCAAGTGCTCGAGATGGCCGCCACCACCGCCCTCATTGCCACGCGGAAGCCCCGCAGGTCAACCTAGTTATCGACTTGGAGTACGGCTACGAAATAGGTGCCGAGAGCCTCGAG
>JAADHX010000030.1 GCA_013151655.1 Actinomycetota bacterium | reverse complement strand
GTCGTCTTCCCGATTCCCGCTTCGCCAGCCACGAGCACGACGCCAAGCCGGCCATCTTCGAGCGCGCTGTCGGCCGCGGCTGCGAGGGCGGTGAGTTCGTGCTGTCTACCGACCGATGCAGTGGCACTCCGCAACAGTTCGGGAAGCTGCGGCGGTACTGGCCAAGTGAGACGGTTTTGGCCGGTGACCCGGTCGCCGTGGGCCTTGGGCACTGACTCGTCGCTGCTGCGGCCATCCCATCCGGCCACAACCCGCTGCTCGACCTCGCGGAGCGCCGCCGATGGTTCGATACCAACCTCGTCGGCGAGGTACTGGCGGTAGGTCGAATACACGCGCAGTGCCTCGGTGCGGCGACCGGCCACGGCCAGAGCGCGGATCAAAAGTTCGCGCGGATGATCGCGAAACGGATGATCCGTCGCATGAGCCTCGAGCACTCCGATGGCCTCGTCGGTGCGGTCGTGATCGATTAGAGCCTCAGCCAGCGATTCGACGATCGACGCCCGCAGTTCGTCGAGTCTGACCGCGGCGCCAACAGCCCACGGTTCGGCGGCGAACTCAGCAATCGACGGACCATCCCAGCGATCGACCAGCGACGTTAGGGTTGTCGGGTCATTGGTCGCCATGGCGAATTCGGCCTCGGCGAGTGTCGCGTCCACCGTCGCGTCAAGTTGATAACCCGTCGCACAAGTGCGCAAAACGTGAGCGCCCGCTACCCGTCGCAGACGGGCTATCGACTGCCGCAAGGCACCCGGAGTCACCTCGAGGACCCCGCACAACCACTCTGAACGCACCGGGCGTGGCGCATGAATCGCGAGCGCCGCGAGAAGCCTTCTCTGGCTCGCACTCGGCAGAGCGACAACCTCACCGTCCCGGACGATCTGCACCTGACCCAAGATCCGAGCCACAGCAGTATCTTCCGACATCTCGCAAGTATCGCCGACCAGAACCGTCGCTGCCGAGTTGGTTGGCGACGTGAGATGATCCATAGAACAGGAACCCAGGATGAGGCAGCGTCGCATGGATGAAATTCAGATCTACACCACATTTCCGAACATCCCGCCTGAGAACCTCGAGAACTTCAAGAAGCTGGTCTCCCAGGCGGTGGCCATCACGAAGGACGACGACGAAACGCTGCGGTACGACTACTTCCTCAGCGACAATGGAACGAAGTGCGTCTCGCCCCATGCGCATGTGAATTCAGAGGCCCTCCTCGCCCATATCGGGAAGGTGGGCGAGCTGCTCGGCCCGATGGTCGAACTAGGCGGCGGTGTGGAGGTCGTGGTACTCGGCGATCCCTCGGCAGAGCTTCTCGAGGCGACCGCGGCATTCGAAGCCACGGTTTACGCCCACCTCGACGGTAAGTAGCCACCGGTCCACCAACGGCGCTGTGAGCGTAGGCTCCTCCGCTTGAGCTGGATACGCCTGAAGAACATCTCCAAGTCCTACGACCGAGCTGCGATCTTTCGCGAGATCCACTTCAAACTGACGTCGGGCGACAAGGTTGGGCTGATTGGCCAGAACGGTGTCGGTAAGACGACGCTCATCAAGTTGATCCTCGGCGAGGAAGAGCCAGACGACGGAACGGTCGACATCACCGACGATGTCAGGATCGGCTACTTCTCACAGTTCTCCGAACTCGACAGCGAGACCACGATCGGGGCCGAACTCGTCGCCCTCTTTCCCGAGGTGCTTGCTCTCGAGGCTGAGATGAATGAGGTCGACGCAGGTTTCGCGGCGAGCCCTGACGCGGCCGAGATGACGCGGCTGGTGGAACGCCAGGCCGAGTTGTTCGAAGCACAGGAGCGCGCTGGTTCGTGGACCTACGAGAACGACATCGACACCGTGCTGACCAAGCTCGGGTTCTCCGCTGAGCACCGGGAGTTGCCGATTAGCCAGCTCTCGGGCGGTTGGAGAAATCGTGCGGCTCTCGCCAAGGCCCTGCTCCAACAGCCCCAGATCCTCCTCATGGACGAGCCGACGAACTATCTCGACATCGACGGCCTGCGGTGGTTGGAAGACTGGTTCCAGAAGTTCGACGGCGCGCTCATCGTCATCTCCCACGACCGCCAGTTCTTGGACGCGGTCTGCAACCGGATCGTCGAAGTCGAAAATCGTCGCCTCTACGAGTACGACGGGAGCTTTGCCAACTACGTGCAGAAGAAACAGATGCGGATCAAAACCCTCGAGCGAGAGTTTGCTCATGAGGGCGAGCTTCTCGCGTACGAACAAGAGGCTATCTCGAACCGCAAGGAGTTAGCCAAGAACCCGAGCCCGGCGCTCCGGCGACGCTTGGCGAAGGTGAAGAAGAGTGGAACCCCTCGCCCGGTCGACCGGATCGTGACCGAAATCTACAAAGGCCTCCACGTTAAAGACGAGCTGTGCGAAGTCACCGGACTCGGCATGGCCTTCGCTGGGCGCAGCTTGTTCGAGGGCCTCAGTTTCGATGTCCGCCGCGGCGACCGGATCGCGATCCTTGGTCCCAACGGTTGCGGCAAGACCACCTTGCTCGCCGCCCTCTCAGGAGCGCTGGCCCCAACGTCGAGCGGCGAGATCCGCTGGACTAGTGGCACCAAGTGCGTCTCGTTCACCCAGGTGGTTGATGAGCTGGATCTTGATGACACCGTTGGCCACGCCGTCTCCGCCATGCCGGACAGCCTTGCTTTTCATGCGACCAAGAAGTCGGTCAATCGGTTCCTCGGTCTCTTCCAGTTCTCCGAGATGGATCGGGCCAGGAAAATCGGCCAGCTCTCTGGCGGTGAGGCCGCCCGCATTGCGCTCGTCCAATGTCTCCTGTCAGGAGCGGCGGTCATCATCGCTGACGAGCCCACGAACCACCTCGACATGCAGAGCACCCAGGTGATGGAACGGGCGCTGGCCCACTTTCCCGGCGCGGTTCTGGTCGTAAGCCATGATCGGTTCTTCATCGACAAGGTTGCCAACCGGGTCCTTCAGTTCGATGGCGAGGGCGGGGTGAGCGAGCTGCAAGCCGGGGTCTGATCTGTTGGAGGCTCCTGATGCTGAGGGCACCCGGCTGCAACTTCGCGATTGGTTCCGGCCCGAGTCTGAGTTCGAGACGCGCGTGGCCGTCGTTGGTGGTGCGCCGGTCGGCCACTTCACGGTCAAAGGTCACCAACTGGTTCATCTATTCGTCGAGCCAGAACATCAGGGCATGGGCTTGGGCCGACACTTGCTTGGGGAGGGCGAGGCGATGATCGTTGCTGGCGGCCATTCGGACTTCGAGTTGCATGCGAGGGTTGAGAACTTGGCGGCGATCGCGTTCTATCAGAAGGCGGGGTGGACTGTGACCGGTCGTCTGATTCACACGGTCGAGCACGGCATCAGCTACGACGAGCACGTTCTTACAAAACACCGCTCGTAGCGGTCGGGTGGGCCCAGGCTCCAAAGCCAGCGCGGGAGCGCGGCGGTAAAGCGGTGGCTCTATTCCGTAGAATGGGTGTTTGCGGGCCCTAGATCGGAGAACAGATGAAGGCTCGGCGAACGCATCGCGGTGGGCGTGCCCTGGAAACAGCGCGGCCGAGAGCGGCGTTGCTCATCCTCGTCGTGCTGTCGCTTGTGGCGGCGTCGGTCGGTTCGTTCGGCCCGGTCTCGGCCGCAGCATCGGATCCTACGGTGGCTCTTGTGTCGTGGCCAGAGGGCGATGGTTACCTGGTGGTGAGTCGGTCGGGTCGGCTGTGGACGTTCGGCTCGGCTGTCGGTCTTGGGTCGCCGGCAGACCTTGACGCGTCTGGGGTCGACTTGGTGGCGGTGGCAACCCGATCCGCGGCCGACGGCTACTGGATGTTCGGCAGCGACGGTGGGGTTTTCGCCTATGGCGACGCCGCTTTCCACGGCTGGCTCTGTCGTTGCGCGACCCGATGGTGGGTGCAACCCCAACTGCGGCAGGCGACGGTTATTGGATGGTCGCTTCCGACGGTGGAATATTTGCATACGGCAACGCCGTTTTCCTCGGCTCGGCCGCCACGCTGCCCCTACGACAGCCGATCGTAGGGATGAGCTCGACCCCCGGTGGTGGTGGCTATTGGCTGGTGGCGTCCGACGGTGGTGTGTTCGCCTACGGCGATGCCGGGTTCTTTGGGTCCGCGGCCACGCTGCCATTGGCATCGCCGATCATCGGGATGCTCCCAACCCTTAGCGGTTCGGGCTATTGGCTATTCGCATCCGACGGCGGGGTGTTTGCCTACGGCGATGCTGGGTTCTTCGGTTCGGGGGCTACGAGCGGCATGGCGTTCAGTGCCATGGCCCCAACTCCGGATCTGGTCGGCTATCGGCTGCTGACCAACGACGGGAAGATCTCGGTGTTTGGCGCCGCCGCCGACCTTGGCTCACCGGCCGACACCTCGGCTGCCTGTGACCCATACTCCGCCGGGACTTGGCCCACCCTCGATATCTCGGGTCTGCCGGTGCACGCCCGGTCGAGCGCCTACATCGCTTCTGTTGGCGGTGGGCGCAACCTTCACCCCGACTTTGGCACGGTGTGGAATGGGGCCCCAAACGGCATCCCGTTCGTGACCGTCGACGACTCAACGCCGCTAAGCGACGTCACGTTCTTGTATGCCGATGAGAGCGACCCTGGGCCATATCCGATTCCGGACAACGCGCCTATTGAGGGCGGACCTGATGGGGACGGTGACCGTCACATTCTGTTGGTCGATGAGGACAACTGTGTGCTCCAAGAGCTCTTTGATGCGCGACCTCCCGTCACTCCTGGTGGGGCGTGGTCGGCGGGATCAGGGGCTCGTTTCGATATGTCGACATGGGCTTTGCGACCAGACGGCTGGACTTCGGCCGACGCGGCCGG
>JAADHX010000427.1 GCA_013151655.1 Actinomycetota bacterium | reverse complement strand
GTCGTTATCGCTGGATCTCACGGACCCACCATCAAGATCGACCGACCGTTCTTCTACTTCATCCGCGACCGCGGCTCGAACACCATCTTGTTCATGGGCCATGTCGTCGACGCGACCCAGACTGAGTAGGTGCCCCGGTCCAAGCCTAGGTTGACTCATGATTCTGTGTTGCTTGTCATCCTGCGGGGACGCTGCTGCGAGTGACGCGTTAGGGAGGACTCATCGGGTCATGTCGAGTTGTGGAGGACAATGAAATCGGTGGATGCCGATGTGCCCGAAGTGCTTGTCACAGAGGAGAGCTTCGAAGTGTTCTATGAGCGGGAGTTCCATCAGGTCGCTGCGCTGGCATTCGTGCTGTGCGGGTCATGGTCAGCTGCGGAGGATCTCGCTCAGGACGCATTCGTGGCAGCGCAGCGACGGTGGGCCGTAGTTGGCAGGTATGACCGTCCCGAAGCATGGGTTCGGCGTGCGGTAGCGAATCGTTCAGTTTCGTTGACTCGGCGCAGGCTGGCTGAGGCCCGCGCTTTGCTGCGACAAAGCCGAGAGCGGTGGACCGATCCCGCCGCATTCGATGATGGCGACGGCGAGTTCTGGGACACAGTCCGGAGTCTTCCTGCTCGCCAGCGTCAGGTCATCTCCCTGCACTATGTGAACAGCTTGAGCGTTAAGGAGATAGCGAGCACTCTCGACCTGAGCGAAGCCACCGTAAAGACGCATCTTCAGCGAGGCCGCAGGAGTCTGGAACTCAAGCTCACCGATCGCTCGAAGCAGTCATGAATCTCGATGATCGCGCCAAGTCGGCAAACCTGGCCCTTTCGGTTCGTTCGACCGAGATACCGCCGCATCGCGGTGGGCTGAACCGAAGGCGCTGGGTTGCTCCAGTCGGAGTGGTCGGAACTGCGCTAGTCGTGCTCTTGGTGGCGATCTGGATCGGCCAGTTCGCGTCAGGTTCATCTGGGCAAATCGAGACTGTTGCCGTGCCTGATGAGACAACGGTGCTGACCGTTGATGGCGTCAGGGGACCGATCCTGGCCGGATACATCTCTGTATCGGGTGAGATCAGCGTCTTGGTGGGCGACGCAAGTTCGGCAAGGCTCGTGCAACTCGATGCATCTGCCGGAGCACCCGTTCTCGGAGTAGACACGATCCCCGAACCTCGCTGGCGATACGACGATCGGGTTGTTGAGTACGTCGCTGACTTCGACGGCGAGCTGAGCGTCGTACGAGTTGACGTCCGCACAGGTCGGAGCACAACGGAGCCCTATTGGGTTGTGCTGTTCGGCGGAGGAATCTCGAAATCACTCGAAGACGAAGGGCCGATTACAGGATCGATTGTGCTGATGGCTGGCGCCGGTGGGCCGCGGGTGGGTTCTGTCCAAGATGACGCCGGGGCTCGCTGGGAACTGCGTACATTTACCGACGACAGAAGCGTCACACTCGACCTCGAGTCGACCCGGTTTCTGGCTCCGGCGATGGATGGTCTGATTGTTGTCGCCGACGGTGTTCTCGGCACAATGGCTGGCGACGGCGTGTTGACAGAGCTCGGGATCGATGGAGTCACGGCTGAGACGATCAGCGCTGTGGCACCCGGACCTGGTTCGGAGATGGCATTCGGGCTGAAGAATGGCTCGGTGCTGGTGACGGCTCCCGAAACTACCGAATCGCTCAGTTTCGACCTCGGCGCCGACGTGGTCACCGGCCTCTCCTGGTCGCCATCTGGAGAGGTCTTCATCGCAACGGCTGCCGAACAAGACGAGACGTCCATTCATCTCTGCGCCGTCGCTACAACGAGCTGCGATCGAATCGCGTTGGCCGGTGCAGCTGGTGGGCGACTCATCCGCGGCACACCGACCCCGCCCGACACGTTCTTTGGCGTTTGGCCAGAGAACACACAGGAGGCCGCCGATACCGCTACTGCCGCCGAGAACGCACCTGCGTGGCGCTTCGATCCTGACTTGTTGGTGAGGGAGTTTGCTGAAGTCATCCTTGGCTGGACCGATCCGATTGTGACAACGGCTGACGGGTCTTCGCTGTTCCCCCACTGGTCCTCTTTCGAAGTTCGCCCATCGCCAGACGAGGCGCTGGTCACTATCAACGCAGCTCAACTGGCCCGAGACAACGGCTGGGTCATCACTGGGGTCCGGGCCCCGATCCTCAGTTTGAGAACCAGTTTTTCAAGCGGCGGCCCGGTCACTATCGGTTTCGATCGGAAGGGAGCCGAGACTGTCGAAGTGATCATCAGACTCGGCGACGAGGAGTACTCACAACGCACCGACGATCTCGACGTGCTCGAGTTCGACATCGACCGCCCCTTCGACGCTGTCGCCTCATATCTCATCTTGTTCCGGGACGACGACGATCGCGTGTTTTCGGCCATTCTCCGCTTCCTCGGCGATCCTGGCCTGCCGATCGCGATCGGCTAGCTCGACCCTCCCAGCCAGGTCAACCTCGGGCGTCAGCGGGTAACTGCTTGGCCTCAATCGACTATCCAGAGGCATCTGGCCAGTGGACTAGCTATCGGGCCGTTGAGCCTCGCTGTGTCCCCTCTCGGCAACCTAGTGGAACTTCACGCGAAGGCCGGGATCGAGCTGCGGTTGGTGCCAACACTGTGGCCAGTCGTTGATCTCGTTAATGACGATCGCTGGGACTTCAGCATCGTCAGGATCGCGAACGCGGTGCCTCGTGACGCCAAGTCGTGAGGGAGGTTCGCAGTGTTGGTCGCCGGTTCCACATCGGCACAGCTCGGTCGCAATCTTTGACAGTCTCGGGTTGGCCCGGACATACGATGGCCGCATGAGCTTTGTCGCAGACGACTTCGTGGTACCTGTCAGCTTCGATGGTCCCGGTTTCCGAATGGAACCGCTGGGCCCTGAACATAACGAAAGGGACTACGACGCATGGATGCCAAGTATCGAACACATCCGGGCAACGCCTGGTTTCCCTGACGGGTCCTGGCCTCGAGAGATGACACTCGAATCCAACCTCGCCGACCTTGTCCGACACGCTGAGGACTTCAAGAATCGATCCGGGTTTACGTACTCGATTCTCGAAGGCGATGACATAATCGGATGTCTCTACATCTACCCGTCTAAGACCGCAGATGCGGCAGTTAGTTCCTGGGTGCGAGCGACCCACGCGGAGATGGACGTTGCCACCTGGCAAGCCATCTCGTCTTGGCTAAAGACTGCGTGGCCGTTCAAAACTACTGAATATTCGGCTCGCTAGCCCGCAGCTCCCCAGTGACTTTTACAACTTCGAACTCCTCACCACACCAACAGAACTTGAGGATCTGAACAGGCAAGTCGTGGCCGTTCTGGGTCGCTGCAGCGCTCCAATTCGGATCGGTGCACCGGACGGCGCCACCCCGGTTTGCCGTGGTCTTTCCGGCGTTTGTCTTCGTCGTTCCACACCGCACTCAGGATGCCGGTCAAGGCAATGTGAGGCGCGGGCTTCCGAACTCGTCGGCCCATTTGTTGACGGACTCGGCATCGGTGAAGCCTGACAGACAAGGATCGGCCAGCCCGGACTGTCCAGCGAAATCGAGCACCGCGACATGGCGAGCATCGCCGCCGACAAGCCACCGCTCGCCGATCTGAGGTGTTAGCTCAGGCATCCAAATCGTGAACTGATCTCCCCAGTCCTTTACGTACCATGCCGACACCTCGAACGTAACCCACGGCCACACCCACAGACTTGTGTCCTCGACAGTTTCGCCCGCCTCCCAAGCGGCGAACACTTCGCTCTCATATAGGACGGGCGACGCCCTTATGACGACACCGTCAAACGCGAACTCTGCTGCAGCGAACGGGTCATCAGAACAAGCATTTGAGTTTGGGTGGTACGACGGTGGTTGCTCGAACGGAGCTTNNCCGGTCCCGCCAACACAGACGCGTCCGTGGTGTTCCTGTTGGGAGACTCGGTGATCGGAGTTGCGTCGGGGTCGTCACACGCGTCGACAATCTCGTCGGGAGGCCATGGACCAAGCAAGACCGGCCCGATCCGCCAGCGAAGCAGCAGACCATCGACATCAACGACACTGTCTACGGTGAGTTCGCCGATGCTGTTTGCCGACCCGTCTCGATTCGCTCGCCACGCCGACAGTTGCGGAGACCCATAGCCAGCGGTCTCGGCCACAAATGCCGCTATTCGACGTTCGTCATTTGTCGGGCCACAATCGAGTGTCACGGTCGCAAACCACCGATCGTCGTAGACCGAACCGTCAGGCAACTCGCACGTCAACCCAGGAGGGCACGAGTTAGAGAGCCCACTCTCATCCGAAACCATCGTCGTCGGGCTCGGTTGTACCTGAACGGTCGTGCCCGGCATCGGGGCCGTCGTTGTCGACGCCACTGGCTCAACTGCGGAATCAGAATCGCCACTTGAGGCGTCCACTACCGACGAGTCGCCGCACGCTCCCGCCAACAGCACCACGGCAACCACGACTGCCGACCATCCCCACATGCTGCGAACGTAGCACTTCGCCTGATTCACGCACCCGCGCGATTGACGAGTGTCGACAACAGTATGGACACGCTGGCCTCGGTGAACGGAGAGTGCAGGTCAGAAATAGGAGGCAGGTTTTAGTTCGGGCTGCCAACATTGGCTAGTGATCGGCTTTGAAGATGCTTGTGTGGATTCGACTGTCGGGACAGCGTTGCTTGCGTGGCTTGAGGCACGTGAGCGCCGCGATGTCAGCTGGTTCGAAGGCCCGCCCGACAGCACAACTACCGCGGTAGAGGCAGCGGTTAGAACAGTTGAATCGATGCAGTTTGGCGAGTTGTGCGCGGCGGCAGTTGACGCTTCGGCTTCCCTTGTCGGTCCTTGGAAGCCCGGCGCAGCCGAGACTGCCAAGACGGCGGCTAGATGGGCCGAGCATCGTCGACCAATAGCGGCCGCGATTGCCGGGCAATTCGACGCTGAGCTTCACGCGCCAATGGCTCCTGACTCACAGCAATGGTGGAGTTCAGCAGGTCGGGTTAGTCAGCCGACTGATCGTCTGCCGCTGTTCAAGCGTTATGGCGATGTCTACGGCAACGGCGAGTTCACATCGGCCGGGTTGTGGACGACGACCGATCCTCCCTCGCAAGTGCACGACGGGCTGATCGACGTCTGGGAGATTTGGCCTGGGCCCATCAGCCGGTGGCGTCTAGCGACCCGACCCAGGCTCCGCGTATTCGAGATACATCGCCCCGAAGACTGGGCGGCACTGGTCACCGACCATCCCGTCAAAGCCTCCAGGGCCCATCGTGGCTGGGAACTCCGCGGGTCGGAGCAATACCCAGCGAGCACCGGTCTGCCCGACGTTGGCGGTCAATTAGTGGCGCCTGGGCCACGCACTCATCTGCTACCGGACTGGTCGCGCGTGGCCAAGACCTTCGACGCGGTACATCTGAGTTGGGCCGGTTTCATCACGACCGAAGGCCGTGTCACCCCGATTGGTGACGAAGCGATCACGATGCTGCGTTATTGGAGC
>JAADHX010000001.1 GCA_013151655.1 Actinomycetota bacterium | reverse complement strand
GATCCTCCGACCCTCGTCGAGTACATCTCGCAGATCATCACGCTGAATCCCGGAGACGTGATCGCAACCGGCACACCTGGCGGTGTCGGACACGCTCGGGACCCGGCTCGATACATCCGCGACAACAACGAGATCGTGACCGCGATCGAGAGCATCGGTGAACTGCGCAACACAGCCAGTGCCCGATGAACTCCGACGTTGAGCAGCGAAGCGAGGTGCGGGAGTGGATGGACGCGAGCACCGAACTGTTCCTCGGTGCCGTCGATCGCCTCGAAGAAGACGATTTCGTCCAGGCATCCCCGCTGCCGGGCTGGACCATCGCCGACATCGTGGCGCACGTTCATTTCAATGCCGAAGCAATCCGGCGACTGGTCTCGTGGGCGCGTACCGGTGTTGAGTCGGCAATGTATGCGGGCAGCGAGCAACGCACCGCAGAGATCGCCCACGGCGCAACTCTCCCTCCGATCGAACTGCGAACTCTCCTCCAAGACTCGGCGGGAGCCCTCGGCCATGATCTCGATCAACTGCAGGACGCGATGTGGTCCAACTCTGTGGTCACGGCGATGGGCCGGACGGTGCCAGTAAGCGAGACGCTCTGGATGCGCACCCGCGAGGTCGGAATCCACGCGGTGGATCTCGGCTGCGGCGTCGATTTCACCGACCTGCCCGACGGGATGCTCGGCCGTCTGTCAGCCGAAATCCTCAGCAAGCGACATGCCGCCGGTGAGGGCGCCGCCCTCGCCGCCTGGCTCTCCGGGCGCAGCGTCGGGGCTCCTCTACCCAGTCCATGGTTGTGAGCGACATGACGCAACACGTACAACCATCGAGCGGAGACGAACGATGACCACAAGCGAACACACCACTGTCGTCATCGTCGGCGGTGGGATCGGCGGCCTATCGACCGCCCTTGCGCTGGCAACATCCGGACTCACCGTCCGTGTCCTTGAGAAGGAGCCCGAGTTCGAAGAAGTAGGCGCCGGACTCCAGATGGCACCCAACGCCACTCGCATCCTCCGAGAATGGGGTGTACTCGATCGAGCGATGGACGCCGGTGTTTTCGCGAAACGACTTGTACTACGCGACGCCCTCGACGGTCGCGAACTCACCCATCTCGATCTTTCCACCGTCGAGCAGCGATACGGCGCCCCGTACTTCGTTATGCACCGGCACGACTTGCTCAGCGCACTCGCAACTGCATGTCTTGAGGCCGGGGTCGAACTCAACACCGAGGTCGATGTCGTCGACACACGAAACGTCAAGGGAGCGGCGGTCGCCATCTCCGAGACTGGGGAGTATCGGGCAGACGCCGTGTTTATCGCCGACGGCCTGGGTTCGAAGCTTCGCCGGCGGTTCAGCGACGATGAACCTGTCCCGTCCGGGTACGTGGCCTACCGCAGCGCACTTCCGACGGAGGAGGTCGAGATCGAAGTCACCGAAGACATGCTCACAAGCGTCGTCGCCTACATCGGGCCTGGGCGACACCTCGTCCAATACCCCCTGCGGCGTGGCGAGATGTTTAACACCGTGGCGGTCTTCGACTCGCCCTCGTTTCATCGCGGCGAGGCCCGATGGGGAATCGCCGAGGAACTGGATGGAGCGTTCGAGGGCTCATGCTCGATGGTGCTCGACGGTCTGACTTCGCTCTGGCGCGACCGGCAGTGGCGCATGCATGATCGCGAACCGATACACACGTGGGTCGACGAACGCATCGCTCTCATGGGAGATGCCGCGCACCCCATGCTTCAATACCTCGCCCAGGGCGCATGCCAGTCCATTGTCGACGCCGACTGCATCGCGCAACAAGCCGCAGCCCATCGCGACCAGTCCGGCATCGACTGGCCGAACGCCTTGCTGGGCTACCAAGCCATCAGATCGCCGTTCGCAGGTCGAGTTCAACGCAACGCACGGACATGGGGAGACCTGTGGCACGTCGATGGATTCGCACGAACGATCCGCAACCAGCTGCTTCTCGACCGGTCACCCGACGACTTCCGACACATCGACTGGCTCTACGGCAACCCGGTCTGAACACACCGCGCCGCACCGAGGAGAAAAATGACCACCACCGACAGCTTCGATCCGACAGCCTTCGATCCGTTCGACGCCGACTACCTTGCCGACCCGTACCCACTCATGAACGCGGCCAGGGAATTCGCACCCGCCTTCTTCAACGAGCGCCTCGGCCACTGGATCGTGACACGCCATGCCGATATCAAGCAGATCCTTAGGAACCCAGCACGGTTCTCCGCCACCAATGCCAACTCGCCACTTCGCGAACCATGCCCGCACGCTGCCAAAGCTCTCGTCGACGGCGGGTACGGCGCCGTTCCCACCCTCGCCAACGTCGACCCTCCCGCCCACACTCGTGTGCGACGTTTGGCTGCGACCGCATTCACGAACCGGCGCATCGCTTCCATGGAACCGGTCATCCGGCAACTCGTCCAGGACTTCATCCGTGACCACGGGCCCCAGGGGCGAGCAGATCTCGTGGCGGACCTTGCGTGGAGCCTCCCCGCCCAAGTGCTGTTCAGAGTGCTCGGACTTGGCGACGAGAACCTCGAAACCGTCAAGACCGGCTCGTGGAATCGCATCCTGTTCGTCTACGGACTCCCAGACGACGACACCCAGGTCGACGCAGCCCGCGGCCTCGCCGAGTTCTGGACATTCATCGAAGCGCTCGTACACGAACGAGCCGAATCACCCCGTGACGACTACATCAGCGCACTCCTCGCCGCCGAAACCAAAGACGACGGGCGCCTGACCGAAGCCGAAGTGGCCACCGTCTCGCTCAACCTGCTGTTCGCCGGCCACGAAACGACTACCGGCCTCCTCGGCAACGGACTCCGCCGTCTCCTTGAACACGAAAACGCCTGGGACCGTCTCATCGAAGACCCGAGCCGCATCACGAACGCCATCGAAGAGATCCTGCGCTTCGACAGTTCGGTCATCGCTTGGCGACGCCAGACAACGATGGACACCCAGATTGGCGGTGTCGCTGTCCCCAAAGATGCGCGCCTCGTCCTGATGCTCGGAGCAGCAAACCGTGACCCCGAAGTCTTCGAGAATCCGGACGACTTCGACATCGACAGGCCAAACGCCCGCGAACACCTCTCCTTCGGACACGGTCCCCATCTCTGCCTCGGAGCGCCGCTTGCGCGACTGCAAGGGCGGATCGCCCTCGAAGAACTGACCGCAGCACTTCCAGAACTCTCACTCGATCAGACCTGCCACTACGAGTTCGCGCCCAACATCTCGTTCCGAGGACCCCTCTCACTACCGGCGACCTGGCCACCCACTACGGATCATGAACGCGACGTAGGTTGACAGATCCGTCAGGCTCCTGAAGGTGCTGTTGGTCGGCGCGGGTGGCGTCGAAGTCACCCTCGGGGCGTTGCATTTCGCAATGCCTGTCTTCTAGAGGCGGTCGCCCAGCCTCGCCCCGGCAGAGAGCGACTTCGTGGTCGTCGGTGGTCTCAACTGCCGTCCGGTACGTTGAACTCAGGTCGCTCTCTTGGCAGTCGATCTTGGATGGACTCGGCCCACCGAGCGACCTCGCGTTCAGAGCCCCGGGTCGTCTCGCTCAACTCGTAGATCGACCAGTTCCCCTCACGGCCTCGGTGGCGTTCTCTGCTCGGAACCGGCTGTACGACGCTGGTAGTCCGCTGCCGGTGATCGGGGACAGGATTACGTCCTCATACTTGGATGACGGGTGTACGCCCTGGTTTGGAGAGCGTCGCATTCCGTCGGAGGTTGACGGGGTGGGGATGATGTTCGGGTGCCTGTTGGTGTTTGTTTGCGTGTTGTTGTTCGTGGGGTGAGCCCTTTGATCGTGCGCACGATCGAGGTCCCTGATCGAGTGTCGCTGCATCGGATGTTGTC
>JAADHX010000195.1:3929-7331 GCA_013151655.1 Actinomycetota bacterium | reverse complement strand
AGGAGATACTCGTCAGCGAGGTCGGCTCATCGCGCTGATCGTCGATGCCGGTCCGCTGTACGCGTACATCGACCGTGACGACCGCCATCACGCCGCGAGCCTCGATCTGTTCGAAACGCATCCAGGGCCCCTTATCGTGCCCACCCTCGTCATCACGGAGGTCGCCTACCTGCTGGGCACGCGGCTGGGCGTCGATCCCGAGGTTCGCTTCCTCGGAGATCTCGCAGCAGGCAATCTCATTGTCGAACCGGTGGCTGCGTCGGACTGGTTGCGCATCGCCGAACTCGTCGCGCAGTACAACGACCTCCCGCTCGGCACGGTCGACGCATCCGTGATCACAGCTGCCGAGCGGCTCGGCACCAATGACGTCGCGACACTCGATCGACGACACTTCACAGTCGTCCACTCAAACATCGGCACCCTAAACCTGCTCCCCTGAGGACCGCGTCCTCTTCGACCCGCTCCAGAACCGCGGTCCGCAACCCAGGTCACAAATGCGCGGTGGTCGGGCGTCAGGGGATCTCAGCGAATCCGACCCTTCCTTCGAAAGTTGTGCCTTCATCTGCGGAAACTTCAAACTCTAGAACCTGACCTGTTTCCGTATCGGTGACGGCGACAGCCAGTGCAACCTGGTTCTCAGTCGCAAAGGCCCAGAAGTCTGCTGAGTTGTCGGGGTTCATCAGTGCCGGATCGAGTTCGCCGGTGACCAAGAGCAAGCCCTCTGAATATGAGCAGAAACACTCGATCCCAGTCTCGGCAACGAGGTCATCTCCTTCAAATGCCGCCTCGACGATGGCAACCAGACGGCTGTCGGGAGACGGCGGACCGCCCGCCCAACTGAACGAATACGCCCGAACTCCTTCAGGCAGGACCAGACCGCCAAATCGTTTGACCGTCGAAGACGGGTAGGAGCCGAACACACGGTGGAACACCTCGTAGGTGAACTCGGAAAAAGTGGGCACCTCAAGCGTGCCGTCGAATTCGGCGACGATCTCGGCCCCGATCACCTCGAGTAGACCCTCCGGGACCAGAAGTTCAAGTACCGCGACAGTGAGTTCGAACTCAGTGTGGGACGTGTCGAGCAATATCTGCGCACTTGGCGCCATCGAAATCGGGACGAACGGGAACGAGGTGCCGTATCGCTGAGCGCGATAGGCGGCGTCGTCTGGGGATGGCCCCGGGGCGGGATCGGGTGGGTTCGCCTCGACAAGCGGCAAGTCTTCGAGGCGTATGCCGTCGTCGCTTTCTAGTTCGAAGGGCGTGTCATCACGGTCTTCATTCTCCCAAAACTCGATCGTCGTCAGCAGAATCGCCTGCACCGCTTCGGCCCAGGGAGTCTGACCCTCCTCGAACACGACCCATGCCGGGCCGACCGAAGCCGCCGACATCGAGCTTATGAGTGCTCGTTCAGTCTGTTCGATGAACTCGTCGTAGTACGCGTCGCTGGGCACCGGTGGGACCGGCTGATCGACTTCCTCGCCAGCAAACGGGATCATGCGATTTTCGTTGGTGACGATGATCGGTGAGAAATGTAACGTCGAGCCCGACACGTAGAGATCATCGCCGATGCGCAGCAGGCTGAGGTCGTCGAGCATCTGGTACGTCCCATCGGCGGTCTGCGTCAGCAAGGTCACCAGCGGAACGTCGAACGGCCCAAGGTCAAGTCCGCTGAAGCTCGCAATGTCGAGTCGTCTGCTGACCATGACCGGCTCATCGAATGTCGCTCCGTCCGGTTCGAGCTCGTACACCTTGACGCCAGGCGAGTCGCTAGCGCCAGCGATTTCGGCTGGCCACTCGTCTGACTCCAGAAGGCGGATCGACACATCCGTCGTGGATTCCTCGCCACCGACGATCATGCCGAATTCGCCGTCGTCGCTACGCACCACGATATCGCTCGGCACAGCCGCTGGCGGTTCCGTCGAGGACGGTGCGGGATCCTCCGCCGGCGCCGGTGTGGCGGTCGGTGGCGGGTCTGTTGTGTCGGCACCCTGGGTGATTGGAATGGACGTTTCGGACACGTCAGCTTCTGGCGATGCATCCGATCCACCACAGGCAGCAACAAACAGAGCAAACCCCGCGGCAAGTAACGACCATCGTCTCATCGGATCATCATGTCATAGGTGTCGCCCAGCGAACGACAAACCACGTCTCGAAGAGGGACCGCACCTGGACAACTGTCGGCGCCGAACGATCAGCGACCACCAGACGCTAGGTCAAGTTCTGACTGCTTCTCATCTGTGTCAGCCATGGATCCGCGGAAGTAGACACCGGCATTGTTGACCATCCCATCGAGACCGCCGAGATCGCCGACAGCGTCGGTGATCATGGTGTCGCACACATCTGCCGACAAGATGTCTCCCGGTGCAGATACGAGTCGGTTGCCACCGCCCAACGAATTGATGGACCGTGCCGCCGAACCCTCGGTACGTCCGTTCACAGCGACCTTTGCACCACTGGCGAGAAACGCCTTCGCCGCCGCATGACTAATGCCGCGAGTGGCCCCGTGACAAGGACGCGTCGCTCGTCGAATACCACAAACCAGATCCGCGCCGCCGGTGGCGCTGGTGCATCATGCGCGTCACCGCGATTTGAGTGCCAGCGCGAGGGTTCGATCCGACGGAACTAGGTGCATGTCGCGTTGAGGGCCACGAAAGCTGCGTTGAACACACCAACGCACACAAACCCACTGCCGAGCAGTGCACGCACGCTGAGTCCCGAGGGGATCGAGAGGGCTCTGACCGATCGGGCGCAGGACGGGTTCTCCCGATTATCCCCAACAAGATCCGTGGCACGCTGTCGCAAGTTCTGAGGTGGGGCGTCCGTCGCGATCTCGTCACTCGCTGACCGTCGACCATCCTGTCCGAACCGAAGACGGTGCAATCCGTCCGATCTCTCGACGCTCCCGACCCTGTCCTCGACGCGCTCCGTCGTCACCGGCTTGAACACAAGCGGCATCAGCTTGAGATCGGCGAGATCTGGTCGGACCCGCGGCGGCAACGTTCTGGACGTGTCNNNNACGAGCGACACGTCAGACGCGAACCACACGATCCAAGCGACCACGCCGGGTCGGGTCGGGCACTTCGTTGATATGAGCGAGCATTCTGTCGATTTAGCCCCTCAGGCGCTGCTCCTGTCTGCCGACACTGTGCGGTTGCCGTGTGAGACGTGGATCATCGCGAACATTGCCGCGGCAATGGGGCACCATCCGGCACGGTCCACCGTATGACGAATAGCCCTCCCTCATTGAGAGTCTCTGCGTACCGCCCATAGGAGCTTTGTCCAGTGTTCTCAGATCTAGATCCGGATATGAGCCGTGAGAGTTCAGGATCCTGGGTTTAGTTTCGACACGTCATCACCGCTGGAGTTGGCGACCCAAATGTTGGTGCCGTCAAACGCCACCCC
>JAADHX010000195.1:0-3884 GCA_013151655.1 Actinomycetota bacterium | reverse complement strand
GTCAAGCCTCGACACATCAGCATCAAAGCTGTTGGTGACCCAAATGTTGGTGCCATCAAAAGCCACCCCTCGTGGGAAGGTGCCGACCGAAAAATCGATGCTGTCACCAGTAACCGGGTCAAGCCTCGACACATCATTATCAAAGTTGTTGGTGACCCAAATGTTGGTGCCATCAAACGCCACCCCGAACGGGCCGTTACCGACAGAAAAATCGATGCGGTCACCAGTAACCGGGTCAAGCCTCGACACATCATCATCCAAGTTGTTGGTGACCCAAATGTTGGTGCCATCAAACGCCACCCCGACCGGGCCGTTACCGACAGAAAAATCGATGCTGTCACCAGTAACCGGATCAATCCTCGACACATCATCATCAAAGTTGTTGGCGACCCAAATGTTGGTGCCATCAAAAGCCACCCCGACCGGGACGCCACCGACAGAAAAATCGGTGCGGTCACCAGTAACCGGATCAATCCTCGACACATCATTATCATTGAGGTTGGTGACCCAAATGTTGGTGCCATCAAACGCCATTCCCCGCGGGTTGTCACCAACCGGGTAGACCGCTGCAGCACCGGGGTCTTGATACCACTGCAACTGAGCGATCTGACCGTCAGTGATGCGATTCACCGGCCCCACAGGACCAGACGGGCCCTGCGCCCCAACCGGCCCGGCAGGACCCGGCACACCAACTGACGCGGCAAGTTCCTTCAACGACTCCGCCGTGTAATAGCCAACCACATCAGCCAACACATTCACCGTCCCAACATGGTTATACAACCGGATCTTGCCGTCCGGTGACAGTTTCACATCAACTTTGTTCGGAGTCGGCGACTGACCAGCCAACCAATTCAAATTCGACGCATTAGGAGTCGCCACATCAGCAGGAAACACCCGCAAATTCGACTGCGAAGTCGGATTCACAATCGTCACATTCATCGACACCGCAACCGCATCACCAGGAATCACACAATCACCATTAGAACCAACCACATCCTGAACGTAACGGTTGCCTTCACCAGCCCCCAACGGCGTCGATTTCACACCAACATTGTCCGCGCCAGACCGAAAATCAAACAAACGACACGGAGTCACCGGCACAAACGTCGAATCATCATCACCCGGAGCAGCAACAGCCCTCCACTGCTGACTCACCAACAACGTCGCCAACAACGACAACACCACCACTGCCGCGAACCACGCCATCGACCTCACACGTACTGTTGCATCCAACACAGGACACCTCCGTCAGGTTCTGGCCACCGAACCCCATGCCGACAGCACCCCAACATGATGCCACAACAGCCACACCCACCCAACCGCCCGGATCCCCTTTCTCCACTGAGACGATGAAGCGGCCGGCGGGTCTTTCATATCGACGGCGATCGCAAGCCCAACAGCTCGCTCCAGTTATGCGAATGGTGGTGTGCCGATCTCCTGAAGAGCGACGAGACGAGACATGTGCTCCTGTCGTGGCTCGACCCCATCGAGGCCGCGGAAGCCGAGATGTCTGGTGACACACTCGCTCGCCCAGCACTCCTCGTTGCGTGGATTTCCCAAGGGCAACGGTGCGACTCCTGTAAGGCCTTCGTTGCGGCTGGCCTGTCGATGATGACGTTCCGATACCGAGACGAACGCCCGACCCAGATCGGCCGCTCAAGAGCGAAGCCGATCAGTACCCCGCTGCGATTCGCTATGAGATGGTGACGGGCGACCTGGCGCGGCGAACCGTTTTCGATCACCAACTGACCGAATGGAGATGGTGCCGCGGCTGTGTGAGCAACCCGTTCGACCTCGTCAAGGCACCACGGGCGAAGCGGGTCAAGGCCGGTCGAGCCCTCTCCCCCGACGAGGCAAAGGCGCTGATTCTCGGAGCGCAGGAGATCCGGCTCGGCGCAGCGATCACTCTGCTCTTCTGCCAAGGCTGGCGAGTCAGTGAAGTGCTCGGGCTCGCTTGGGAAGACCTCGACCTCGACGAAGGGGCGGCGCAGATCCAACGTGGCGCCGCCTACACACAGTCGGTCGGCACTGTGCTCGGGTCGACGAAGACTTCGGGCGCCGAGGGGATCCACTACCTCGCACCAGTGTCGCTCGCTCACCTTCGTCGCCGTCGTGAAGCACAGGAGGCCGAACGCGAGCGAGTCGGCTCAGAATGGCCGACGCATTCGTTCGAGGGTCGTCCGCTGTCCATGGTTTCTACGACGCTCGACGGGCGTTTGGTCAACCGACAGACCATCACCATGGGGATCACTCGCGCTGCGACCATCGCCGGTCTCGACCCCGAAGGACTCGCCTCTCACACCGGACGACGAACCGTCGTCACTGCCCTCTACGCAGACGGTGGCCTCGACCTGCCAGATGTCGCCCGACACGTCGGCCACACCGACCCCTCGACGACCGCTGAGTACGTCCGGAGCCTCGGCCGCCGGCCAAGCGATACCGCGATCGTTTCCAGCCCTACCCATACAAGTCGGGCGATTCAGAGCAGGAGCGACGCGGTCGGCTGTTACCGCTCTGTTAGCTCTCTGTTATCACCTTCAGGCACTATTCGCTCATGAGCCGACTTCATTTGATCCGACTTCTCGCTGTCACGGCGACCGCACTGACGACCCTCGTGGTCGGCGCTACCGACGTGAGTGCACGCGTGGTTCCCGATGGTGGACCGTACATCGTTGTCCCAGGCCCAGGGTCAGGGACTGCTTTCGAGATTGCGTCGAACGTTGAACGCGATGAGTATTTCGCGGTCTGGTCCTCTGGTTTTAACAAGGACATCGTGGGTCAACGTCTCGGCGCGGACGGTGCCCCCCTCGGTTCGCCCGTCGTAATCGCGGAAGGGGGCGGGACTCGCGACGCGCTCGATAATTGGCCACCGGACATCACCTACAACGCAACAACGAACCAGTACCTGGTCGTCTTCACACGCGGCGACTGGCTGGAGCCGATATCGGGGCAAAGCCGCTTCTGGACAGTGTTCGGCCAACTCGTGTCCGATCAAGGCGTACTGGTCGGAACCGAGGTCCGCCTGAACCCGCCGATGGGTAGCTCGCTGGGCTGTGTCGCACAGGTTCCCAACGTCACGTACGACCCCTCCACCGGTGGCTATGTCCTCGTTCATTCCCGCTTTTTGTGCGGAGACGGAAATTCCCGAACCGTGGTCCGAGCGCTCGACGGGTCGCTCAGCCAGGTTGCCAGTGCCAACTTTCCGCTGGTCAGCGTAGGCGGATACACTTTCCCGGCGGTCGCTCATAATCCTGTGACCAACCAGATCATGGTCACGCAGCCCTACCTTCAAACGGGCAACCCCAATCTGCGTCGATTCCCCGCCCAGATCTACACCTCAGCATTGGTGACGGTCGGCGGTCTCAACGTGATCGATGTGGGACCGGACAGCAATCACGCTATCCAGCAATCAACGCCTGTTGCCGACCCGGTCACCGGTAACTGGTTCGTCGCGACGGAGGCGAACGGCTGCTGTGCGTGGACCAACCTCTTGAGTCCGTCGGGCGAGAGCCTGCGGGCCGGGACCCGAATCCATCAAGGGGGGATGCGCGGCGTTGCATGGGTCGGCGATGGCACGTTCGTGATCTCGACCCAATCGGGCAATGTCGTCCAGGTCCGAGCCGACGGCACCGAGATCCACACGGCGCTGACCGCAGTGAATGCCTCAGGTAGGAACAACGCGATCGCAATGGGCGCCGATGGGAAGGGTGTCGGAATCGGCAACGGTATCAGCAGCGGGTTCACCGGTTCGATCGTCTCGTACGGGTTCGCTGTGAGGGAGCCTCATGTGGTGACGCAGACGCCGGCTCGTTTCTACGAGACGCGGCCGGGCCCTGATGCGGGGACCTTCGACAACCAGCAAGAAGCCACTGGTCGCCGTGCAG
>JAADHX010000191.1 GCA_013151655.1 Actinomycetota bacterium | reverse complement strand
GGCGCATCATCTGACCCCAGGCGGCATCGTTTCCGACGATCCCCACCACCGGCAACCCAAACCGAACAGCAGTGTCGAACTCGAAGCCATTCAACCCAAACGAACCATCGCCATAGATGATGATGACCCGCTTATCGGGGTTGGCCTTTTGTGCCGCCAGCGCGAAAGGCATTCCCACACCCAGCGTTCCGAGTGGACCCGGGTCCATCCACGCACCGTTCCGGGGCACCTTCACGACCTTCGAAGCCTGAGCCACGATGTCGCCCCCATCGCCGATCACGATCATGTCGTCGGTTATCGCCGACGCGATCTCTCGACAGAGCCGTTGCGGATCAATCGGCGTTTCGTCACTATTGAGCTGGGCCGCCAACTGTTCCTCCAATCGAACCTCTTCGACTTGAAGCTCGTCGCGGTGAGCCGAGGCGTCGACCCAGACACCACGCGCCTTCATCCGCTCGATGAGGGCGGCAAAGTTGGCACCGAGGTTTCCGACCAGACCAACATCGGCCGAACGATTCTGCCCGATTAAAGTCTCGTCCAAGTCGAGCTGAACGATCCTTGCTCCCGGTGGAATCGAGGCTCCATATTTCATCCGGAAGTCAAGGAGTGTCCCAGCCAGGACCACTACGTCGGCTTTGGCCAAAGCCATCTTGCGAGTTCGATTGCAGAACTGGGGGTTGTCCCACGGAATCTGCCCTCGGCCCATGCCGTTGACGTAACAAGGTATGGAAGTGATATCGAGGAACTCAACCAGCGCGGGCCCGCCTTCGCTCCATTTGAGCGAAGTGCCAGCCATAACCATCGGGGTTTTCGCGCTGGCGATGATGTCGATAGCTTCGTCGATCAGGCCAACCGGCGCAGTAGACCTGATTCGGTAGTCCCTGAACGTGGGGAGCGAGACCTTGGCGAGATCTACCGGACCATGCAGAACGTCCATCGGAATCTCAAGGAACGACGGGCCGGGTATTCCCGACAACGCGTTTCGAACAGCCAGCTCGACGTATTCACCAATGCGTGAGGTCTCGTAACACGAGTCGGCCCATTTGCTGATCGGACGCATCAGCGAAACATGGTCCATCTCTTGGAGAGAGCCACGGCGCAGGTTGTTAAAGGGACCCTGGCCACCAATCACCACTATGGGCGAGTTCGCTCTCCACGCATTCGCAACACCGGTAACTCCGTCGGTAACGCCAGGGCCCGCAGTGAGAACCGCCACGCCGACCTTGCCAGGGTGAAGACGCGCCCACGCATCGGCCGCATGCACTGCCGCCTGCTCGTGGCGCACATCGATGATGTCGATACCTTCGGTAAGACATCCGTCGTAGATGCCCATCACGTGCCCGCCGGACAGCGTGAAGATGCACTCAACTCCAGCCGCCTTCAGGGCCTTGGCGGCTAGATGACCGCCCTGGACTATGTTGCTCGCTGGTTCGTTCACAGTGCACTACTCCTCGTTGCCCCGAATCGTAACGAGGCCGAGCCGCCGCAGAGAAGTCTTCACACTTTGAGGGGATGCCCAGCCGTGGTTGAATAGCTGGCTGTGATTATCTCTGCCCCTGCGAGCTCAGGAAATCTTGGCCCAGGATTCGACTGTCTCGGACTAGCGCTCGACATAACGATGAACGTCGAGCCCGGAGCGGCGACGTTGCCAGAGGCAACCGGCAGGCACCCAGCACTGGTGGGTTATCGCGAAGCCGGCGGGAATGGCCCACTCGGGTGGGACTCGAAGATTCCTCCAGGTAAGGGAATGGGATTCAGCGGCGCCTCATACGTTGCAGGAGTAGCCGCAGCGTTTGCGGAACAGGGGCACGAAATCGACGACGTGCGCGACGAGATCTTCGCGGTCGCCAACGAGTTGGAAGGCCACCCAGACAATGCCGCGCCTTCTACATATGGTGGGCTGACTATCTCGACCGACTCAGGCTCACGCCGGGTGCCCATCAAAGCCGATGTGCAAGTGGTCCTGTGGGTACCCAATTTCGAGGTACGGACTAGTGCATCTCGGGCGGCGTTGCCCGACACCGTGAGTCGCTCCGATGCGGTCTTTAACCTTGGCAGGGTCGCGCAGTTCATTGCCGGTCTTGCCACTGGCGACCTCACCGCCCTCGGCGAGTGCCTTGGCGATCGACTTCACGAGCCTTATCGACTCCCGGCAATCCCGCAGACCAAAGATGCCATCGAGGCCGCGTGTGAGGCTGGAGCGTTACGGGCATTCCTGTCAGGCAGTGGCCCGTGTGCTGCCGCGGTTGTAAGACCAGGCGATGCCGACCGAGTCGCCGCAGCCATGCCGACCACTGACGCCCACGTCAAGGTGCTCAAAGTGGGCGAGGGCGTGCAAGTTCTAGCTTCCTGAGAAAGTTGACGGCCCGAATCGGCTGCTAACGGAGAGATCGGCTCTGGGTTGTAACTTGGTTGACGTGCCGAACTCACGAACCAAGCAGATAAACCTCGACGGCGCCGAGTTCGCCGCACCGCATCTCGATCAATGGGCCGAGATAGCGGAGGTCAGTCTTCGGGGCCGGTCAGCCGATTCTTTGACCACGACAACGTATGACGACATCAAGCGCAAGGCGCTCTACACCGCACACGACCAGTTCAGCACTCGCTCCGACTTCCGACGCGGACGAGTCACTGGAGCCGCGGATACGAGCTGGGACATCCGCCCCATTCACGACGCCTTTCATCCAGACGTAAACTCCCGAATTTTGGCCGACCTCGAGGGCGGTGCCACCTCGATTCATCTGACCAACGCCCCAAACGATGTCGACCACCTCGCAGACGTGTTGGCTGGAGTTCATCTGGACATGGCCGGCGTCTATCTGGACGACCGCGCCGCAGCCGACGCACTGGTTGAACTCTGGACCGATTGCGGTGCCGGGGGGTCTGCAACGGGATGCCTCGGCGTCGATCCCATCGGTGCCCTGGCCATTACCGGCGGTTTAGCCGCTCCGGTCGATGATGCCCTAACAGCCGTAGCAATGGCCGCGTCGGTTAGCGAACATTTGCCCAACGTAACCGCGGCGCGCGTCGATGGCCGGCCTTATGGTGAGGCTGGGGCGTCGGACAGCACCGAGATTGCCTGCGTTTTGTCGACGGCCATCGCCTACCTGCGGGTTTTGACCGAATCGGGCCGAACAATAGATCTCTCAACTCTAAACCTCTCATTTACCTTGACTCTTGGGCCTGACCAGTTCCTGTCGATTGCGAAGCTACGTGCAGCCCGTATTTGCTGGGCCGCGTTGGTATCGGCGTCCGGTGGAAGCCATCGCCACATGCCAATTCACGCAACCACGGCCGAGTGGGCGATTTCGAAACGAGATCCGTGGATAAACATGCTTCGAGCAACCACGGCAGCATTTGCAGCTGCTGTTGGCGGCGCCGATGCCCTCTCGATCGTGCCATTCGACAGCGCCATCGGTCACCCAGACGAACTCGGCCTCCGAATCGCCAGAAACACCAACTTCTTGTTAGGCCAAGAAGCTGGTCTTGACGGTGTTACCGATCCCGCCGGGGGAAGTTATTACGTCGAGACTCTGACCGAGGACATGGCCTCTGCTGCTTGGAGCAAGTTCCAGGACCTCGAAACCAGGGGCGGAATAGCGGCAGCCCTCGCCGATGGCTCGCTTCAGCACGAGATTGCGCTCACCAGAGCCGAACGCCAAGCGGCAATATCGGATCGGTCAGATCCACTCACCGGCGTGAGCGAGTACGCCACCGGCGAGCTAACCAGACTTGATCGACTCCCCCGCACCGAGGCCCCAGAACTGATCGCCGGAGTTGTCGACGCCAAACCAGTCGGGAAATTCAGAGCTGCCGCCCCGTACGAAGAACTACGCGACGCAGCCGACCGATACGTCGCCGCAACCGGAGCATCGCCCACGATC
>JAADHX010000326.1 GCA_013151655.1 Actinomycetota bacterium | reverse complement strand
GCTCTGCGTTCGACGGTCGCACACTGTGCGCCGACGACCCTGCGCCGAACTTTGTGCACCTGAGCCCTGCCGACGGCGGATTCTTCGACCGACTGTCGCCGGCCAACTGGGTTCACGGTTCGATGCACCCACGAGCCGATGGACACGAGCTCATCGCCGAGCGCCTTGAGCCTTACCTTCGTGACCTGCTTGCTGCTGGTGCCATGGCCGAGAATCCGCGGTCTGACTCCGAGATCGCCACCGACCTCGACGATGCCAAGGCCAAGACAGAGGCTGAGACGCGGGGAATCAGCGACGAGAAGTGGATTCAGGATCAGATCTACGCCACGATCGTTCGGGCGTTGTTACCGCTCGGGCTCTTGCTGCTGGCTGGTTGGGTTCTGGCGTTAGGGCTCATCGAGACCAAGTTCGGACTAGCCCAGCTTCTCGACCCGAGAACGGATCGCCGACACTCCGACGATTAGAACTACTGAAGAGGTCTTTAATTGCGGAGCTCACTATTAAAGAAATTGCTGATTTGTTTATTTAATGTACTCTCAATGAAAGACTGTCTCACTAAGGAGCGGCGATGAAACCTGATGCGTTTGCATCAACTGAGCGTGGAATCGTACAGCGTGATCCGACTGGGTTTTGGGCCTTCCATCCCAACCCGCTACCGAGACACTTCGACCTTCCGAGTGACCTGGCCAAGCTACTCGACGAGGCCACGGGGGCCGTTCACAGGCTTGGTGGGGTAGGGCGGCTGATTCCGAATCCACACCTGCTCATCGGTCCACACCTAGTTCTTGAAGCGGTGCTGAGTTCGCGCATCGAGGGCACCAAGACTGATGTCGGCGAACTCTTGCGCTTCGAAGCCGGCCAGACATTCGATCCAGCCGGGGCCAACGACGCACGAGAGGTGCAGAACTATGTCAGTGCCCTGGAGCACGGCATCAAGCGGGTCAAGGACGGATTTCCAGTCTCGACTCGTCTTCTTCGTGACATGCACCGCATCTTGTTGTCAGATGTTCGAGGCCAGCACAGGCTTCCGGGTGAGCTTCGAGACAGTCCGGTGTGGATTGGCGGCGCGTCTCTCGAAGACGCCGTCTTTGTGCCGCCGCCAAGAGACGTCATGCGATCGGCGCTTGATGACTTCGAGAGCTTTCTTCATGAGGACGAGTTGCCACTACTCGTGCAACTTGCTCTTGCTCACTACCAGTTTGAGGTGATCCATCCGTTCTTGGATGGAAACGGCAGAATTGGTCGTTTGCTGATCCCGCTGATGCTGACCCTGCGTGGTGCTCTACCTCAGCCGCTCCTGTATCTGTCGGCATTCTTTGAGCAGCATCGTGCCGAATACTACGACCACTTGCTGGTTACGAGCCAGACGGGAGACCTGATTCCGTGGATCCAGTTCTTTCTACGAGGTGTCAGGGACCAGGCACGCGACGCCGAGGAACGTACGGTTCGAATCGTTGAACTTCAGACTGATCTCCGACGCGAGCTTCTCGACGAGGGTCGATCGAACTCTGTAGTTCGCCTCGCTGAGAGTCTGTTCGCGCGACCGATTGTCACCGCAGCTCAAGTTGAGAAGCTTCTGGACGTCACGCGTCCCACTGCGCATGCTGCTATCGCTGTTCTTGAAGACCGAGGGGACCTAGTCGAGATCACTGGACGAGGTCGGGGCAAGGTTTATGAAGCATCGGCCATCTTGAAGGCCGTCTATGGGCCCATCGATCTTGGTGATGACAGCCGCTAATGCCGTCGTCAGATCGAGGCTTGAGTCAGGTGAGATTCATTAGTGTGCCGCAATCACCGACCGGTTCGATGCCGAGGCGATTCAGGCACCTCCACCAGATCGAGAAGTAGCTCACGACCGGCACGCCGACGTCGGCTTCCATGGTGGACACGTGTTCGAGGAATCGGCCAGGAAGTCCCGGCATGAGAATGCAGTCGACGCCAGGGTTGTTGGTGGCTATGGCTCCGATTGTGCTGGCTAGAACGTTGGGGCTGAAGCCAACAAACGATGCAGCCCATGCTTGTTCGTTGGTTTCGAAGACACCCTGATCAACGAAGCTTTCGGTGGCCACAACTTCGAGGCCGGCGTCGGTCGCAAACTCGGTGTAGCGCGCCACCCATTCTGGGTTGTAGTAAGTGGTCGGCATGGCGATTCGTTTGGCGCCAAGTGCGATAGCTGCGGCTGGAACCGAGAGACCCATCATCTCAAACGGGATCTCAATGCGGTCCTCGATGCGTTGCTGAAGTGTGTTACCGCCAGCCCATCCGTGGGCCGTCGAAAACGGCGTTCCCAGTTGGATGACGATCTCCGCGCCAGCGTCTCGTAGCGAGAGGGCGCATTGTTCGATCTCGTCACCGGTCTGCGCTATTTCTTCAAGACTGAACCCGAAATCTGCATCGACTCGAATCTGAGTATGCAAGATGTCTACGTCGGGCGCGATCTGGGCCAGTTCTTTGGTTGTGGTGTCGAAGTATCGGGGCGCAACGACCACTCCGACTTTGGCTCCGTTGTTCTTCAAGGGATTCGCCTCGTGCGGCTGGCTTCGAGATAGTGACGGTATCCCAAGTTGGAATGGCGACGCGTCGTTGGTGGTGGCGGCCCAGACGACACGCGCCAAGGTCGAGTCCGTTGGCATCAACGCCTACACATGCGATCCGTCCGAGATCGCCTGCTATCTGGCAACCGTCGACCAGGTGTCGAACGGGCGGGCCGTACTTGGTTTTGGGATCCATACGCACGACAGGGTCGAGTGGACGGGAATTGATGCGTCGACTTCGATTACTCGCACCCGCGAGGCCACGCACATTATCAGGGCACTGTTGCGTGGCGAGGTGGTCGACTTTGAGGGCGACGAATTCCACTGGACCGATCGGCCCAGACATACACGCTGCTATCCAGCTACTCGGCGACGAGGTCATGCCCTATTTCAAGTAATGCTGCCCCGCTAGCTGATGCGGGGCGCGATTCGCATGGCCGTGTGGGCGGCGTGGGACCGTCCGTCATCGTCGAAGTCGAGAAACGTGATGCTCGTCTTGAGTTTGCTCGCTGGATCGGCGAATAGGAACACCGACTCGTTGACTGGCTCCAGGGCGACGGGCTCCAACGGCTTCATCACGGCCAGGATTGCTGGGAACCGGGTCGTCTTCGCGAGGATGAGACCCTCGCCGTTCGACTCGACCACGAGGCGTTCGGCAAAACGTTCGTACGTACCGATGTAGCGGTCCTGATCGATCGCGATCGATGGCGACGGTTCTAGTAGCGGCGATAGTTCGATGTCGCAGAGTTCGCCCAGCACGTCGTTCATCACGAGTCGCGACAGAAGCCCATAGTCGCCGCCATTGCTCAACAGCGACACACTTACGGCGGCGTCTGGCACGACCCGCAGCGATGCGAACTGGCCGAAGGTGGCGCCGTCGTGACCGATCACATCGCGACCGCTCCAGTCGAAACGCATCCAACCAAGCCCCCAGCTGTCGGCCCTGCTTCCTTCTGGCGTGTGTAACTCGAGCTGTTGCATCTGACGCACCGAGTCAGCCGACAGAACGTCACCCCCGCCGTCGAGGTGCGCGGCCGCAAACGTGAGTAGGTCTCGCGCCCTACCGAACGGAGTCGCACCCGCCGGTCCGTTTGACTGCGGAAGGAAAGGCATCGGTGCGACCATCGGCTTTCCGTTCTCGGGGTTGGCGACGTGGCCGATCGCGGCGCGGTAGTACAGCGCCCACTCGGGCTTGGTGTGAAGCGAATCGATGCCGAGTGGCTTCAACAGGTGGTCGCGCAGAGCGCGGTCCCAGGTGATGCCACGAAGTTTCTCGATGATGCGGCCAGCCATGACGAACCCCGCGTTGCAATAGGAGAAACCGTTACCAGGCGCGTGGAGTTGGCCGAGTCCGAGGCAGG